>JAVFAE010000033.1:0-13446 GCA_034002605.1 Weeksellaceae bacterium
ATAGACTTTTGTATCTTTGCAGGGTGTAGATTCTAAATAGCCTAAAACACTATAAAGTCTATATAAAAAATCTTTTTTTAAGATTATTTGTGTGTTGGTTATTTAGCCTCATAGTTACTTCTCTACTGTGAGGTTTTTTTTATATCTATTATTTTGATGAATTGCTAAGAACCAACAAAAAAAACCTTTCTTAAAGAAAGGTTTTAGTCGGGGCGACTGGATTCGAACCAGCGACCCCCAGCACCCCATGCTGATACGCTACCAGACTGCGCTACGCCCCGAAATTCCGGCAAAGTTAATAAGAAACTATCAAAATTCCGGTAACAAAAATCAGATAAGCCGAAATATCATTTTACAATCTAATTGAATGGGCTAAATTAAAAGTCAAAAATAAATTTAAACAACCTAAATTTGCCGAAAACAAAATAGGTATGAAGACAAAAATCATTGGTCTAATTTTTTTTCTTGGATTTAACTTTCTATTTTCCCAACAAAATGACCTGCTTTATTTGGAAGGAAAAATAGGTAAATATCCGGTTTCTATGAATTTATTTTTATCATCTGATGAAAATGGAATCACCACTTATACAGGAAATTATTATTACCATTCACAAGAAATTCCAATTGCCATTTTCCAGAAAGAAAATAACTCAAACCAACTGACATTATATAATGGTGGCGACGAAGATTCGGCTGAAATTTTTGACGGAATCTTAGAAAACGGCACTTATAAAGGTGTTTGGAAACAAGGAAAAAAAAGTTTTCAATTCAAACTAAAAGATAGTTCAAAAAAGAACTCTATCGAATTAGTTCATCTAAAAAATTCAAGAGAAGTTCCTGTTTATACTCTAAACGACAACGACAAAATCAGTGGAACGTATTTATTTGATTGGATTCTTCCAAAAGATGAAAATTTACAACGTTATTTAGTTGAAAATCTATATTTATTCTTCTCTGATTTTGAAGAGAAATATTCAGATTTCACAACTTTTACTACTCGTGTTTTAGATGATTTTGAATCGGAATACACCGAAGAAATTAATTCCTATTTAAAAGAATTTGAAGGCGAAGATGAAGAAAATTATAATCCTTATTCATGGAATTATAGTTATGATAGTTTTTTTTATCCCTATATCAATACTGCCCGTTACCTTGTCATTTCCTACTATGGATACCAATACACCGGTGGAGCACATGGAATTTCTTATCAAAAATTTGCCACTTTTGACAAGAAGAAAAATACTTGGCTGAATTTATCAGATGTTTTAAACTTAGAAAACGAAGAAGAAATCACACAAGTTTTAGACAAAAAAATCCGGAAAGAATATCAAATTCCAATAGATATGAACTTAAATGAGCCCGAAAATTCCATTTTTATTTCTGCTGAAATTTTTCTTTCACATAATTTTACACTTTCTAAAAAAGGTATTACTTTTCATTATGGTCTGTATGACATGACTCCTTATGTGTATGGATTTTTTGATTTATTTGTGCCTTATGAAGATTTAAAACCGTATTTAAACAAACAATTTTCTTATTAGATAATTTATTCAAATTACATACTTAACACATTGATTATACGTTTTTTGATAAATAATTTAAACTCATTATAAACTAAATGGTTTAAAAAATATATGATTTTTAACATTTTTTTTTCACAAACCAACTATTATGAGTAATTTCAAGCCCGAAAATGCTTTTCTCATTAGAGAATTGAATTAAAATTGAATATTAATTTAATTAAATACAATATGAAAGTTGGGATTCCCAGTGAAATCTCGCTCAATGAACTTCGAGTAGCGGCTACGCCCAAAACAGTTCAGCGTTTAAAAAAGCAAGGATTTGATGTTTCCATTCAATCCGGAGCGGGAAAAAAAGCAAATTATTCAGATGAAGAGTTCTCAAAAGCAGGAGCTAACATTGTTTCAAGCCCTCAGGAGATTTACCAAAATTCAGACATTGTACTGAAAGTACAAGCTCCTACCGAGGAAGAAATCAATTTGATGCGTGAAAACTTAGTTTTATTGAGCTATTTATGGCCGGCACAAAATCAGGAATTACTGAAAAAATTAGCCAGTCAAAAAGTCAATGCAATAGCAATGGATGCTATTCCACGAATTTCACGAGCGCAGAAAATGGACGTTTTGTCCTCTATGGCAAATGTAGCAGGTTACCGCTCCGTCATCGAAGCATCGTATTATTTCGGGCGATTTCTAAATGGCCAAATTACTGCAGCCGGAAAAGTAGAACCTGCTAAAGTTTTAGTAATTGGAGCCGGTGTAGCCGGTTTAGCTGCCATTGGAACTGCAAATTCTTTAGGAGCAATTGTCAGAGCATTTGACACCCGAAAAGAAGTTGCCGAGCAAATCGAATCCATGGGAGCTCAGTTTTTAACCGTGAACATTGATGAAGACGGATCTACCAGCTCAGGTTATTCCAAAGAAATGAGTAAAGAATTCATTGAAGCAGAAATGAAATTATTCTTGGAACAAGCAGCTGATGTAGACATCATCATCACAACAGCTCAAATTCCTGGAAGAGAAGCTCCTAAATTAATTTTAGATTATCACGTAGCAGCAATGAAACCAGGGTCTATCATTGTCGATTTAGCTGCCTCAACCGGAGGAAATTGTGTTTTAACCCGAAATAATGAGGTCTTCACTACCGACAACGGAGTAACTATTGTCGGAAAACTAAGCCAACTCCCCACACAAGCTTCACAACTATACGGAAATAACTTGTGTCACTTATTGGACGATATGGGAAAAGCCGAAAATTTCAAAATTGATATGGAAGATGCCGTAGTTTCAAGAGCTATGGTAACTCACAATGGAGAAATCAACTGGCCTCCTGCCCCACTTCCGGTTAGTCCTCAAAAACCTAAACCGGTTGTCGTGGAAGTTTCAGAAGAAGAAAAAAGAGCTATTGAATTAGCTACTATCAAAAAGAAAACTACTCAAATGTTTATTCAATTAGGAATAATCGGAGCTTTTTTATTGCTTTTAGGTCAATTTGCTCCAGCTGATTTCATGCAGCATTTCACCGTTTTTGTATTGGCCGTTTTTGTAGGATGGCAAGTCATCTGGAACGTCAGTCATTCTTTGCATACACCTCTTATGGCTGTTACAAATGCGATCAGTGGAATTATCATTGTTGGAGGATTACTTCAGGTAACCGATGATTTCTCCGACCCGATTACCCTTTTGGCTTTTGTTGCCATTTTAGTAGCAAGTATCAATATTGTTGGAGGATTCTTTGTAACCCACCGTATGTTAAAAATGTTCAAAAAATAAGATAGAGAAGTTATGACAACAGAAATTCAAGTAGCCGCATATTTATTTGCCAGTATTTTATTTATTCTGAGTTTAGGAGGTCTTTCTTCTCAAGAATCAGCTAAAAGAGGAGTTCTTTTTGGAATTATCGGGATGATTATTGCCGTTTTAGCGACTGTTTTCGGTAGCGATGTTCACGGACATATTTATATTATCATTGCCATAGCCATTGCTTCTGTCATTGGAATTATGGTAGCCCGAAAAGTAGAAATGACCGCTATGCCACAACTCGTTGCTATTTTACATAGTTTTGTGGGATTAGCAGCTGTTTTAGTTGGATTTGGTTCTTATTTAGACCCCAGAACACACGAATTAGCCGCAACAGAACAAATCATCCATTTAGTAGAAGTATTTATTGGCGTTTTCATTGGAGCAATTACCTTTACCGGTTCCATTGTTGCTTGGGGAAAATTAGACGGAAAAATCCGAAGCAAACCTTTATTATATCCGGGAAGACATACCGTTAATATCATTTTAGTAATTGTTTCTATTATTTTGGGAGTTCTTTTTGTAAAAGCACCCGGAACAGAAGGAATGCTTTATTTAATTATCATGACTGCCATTGCTTGTTTTATTGGAGTGATGTTGGTAATGGCAATTGGTGGAGCAGATATGCCGGTAGTAGTTTCCATGCTAAATTCCTATTCAGGATGGGCCGCTGCAGCAGCCGGATTTATGTTAGGAAATGACCTTTTAATTGTAACCGGTGCTTTAGTAGGAAGTTCGGGAGCTATTCTTTCTATTATCATGTGTGAAGCCATGAATCGTTCTTTCCTTTCGGTTATTTTCGGAGGATTCGGAGATGCTCCAAAATCAGGTGATGCACAAGAAATTGAAGGAGAAGTAACCTCCATTACGCATGAAGAAGTAGCCGAACTTTTAAAAGACACTTCATCAGTTGTGATTGTTCCGGGTTACGGAATGGCAGTTGCGAAAGCACAATATCCAATTTTTGAAATGGTGGAAATTCTTAGAAAACAAGGAAAAGAAGTTCGTTTTGCTATACATCCTGTTGCCGGACGACTTCCGGGACACATGAACGTTCTTTTGGCAGAAGCCAATGTTCCTTACGATATTGTATTGGAAATGGATGAAATCAATGACGAATTAAGTGATACCGGTGTGGTAATGGTTGTAGGTGCTAATGATGTTGTGAATCCGGGAGCTTTAGACGACCCGAGTAGTCCGATTTATGGAATGCCGGTAATCAGAGCTTGGGATGCTGAAAAAGTCATTGTATTGAAACGCTCTATGTCAGTAGGTTATGCCGGAGTTGAGAATCCATTGTTCTATAAACCCAATACTGATATGTTGTATGGCGATGCTAAAGACAGTATCAATAAATTATTAGATGAACTAAGGAAATAATTCATTTTTAAATTCAATAAAAGAGGCTGTTTTACTATAAAAAACAGCCTTTTTTTTATTTCGTCTCTTTATTTTTGTAAAATTCAGGAAAACATTGCATTCCAATAGCTCCTCCGCCATATTGCAAAACTATATTTTCTTTGTAAAAAATGTTTCTGCAACCGTCGTTATAATCTTCTATTTTATCTTTATTTAAATTTTGGTCAAATATGACATAGCTAAACATTCCCATTCCACTTCGTTGCCAGCCTATGACTGTAGGTTCCTTTCCTGCAATTGATATACAGTTTGCTTTGTCTAATTTTTCTTTTAGAATTTTTAAATCCTTAGTTGACCACTTTAATTCAGTTAACAAAGAATCTACTTTGGGCGATTCTATTTTTAAATTCCAGTTACTTTGAAAAACGCTATCAATCCTTACGTGAAAAATTCCTAACTCATTATCATTTTTAAATTCTATATCGATATATGAGCCTTCCGGTAAAATAGATTTATAAAAAAATTTTACATCTAAAATCTCCTCTTTTCGTTGTTCATAATTTTCAATAAGGTCTTTTTTATCGTAAGATGGTCCTGTAAATATTCTGCCAAAGGCAATATGTAAAAAAAGAAAAAAACCACCAAAAATCAGCAATATTATTCCGGAAAATATTAAAAGTACTTTTAACGTCCTACTCATTTTATCGCACGTCTAAGGTTGTTCATAACGTTTTGCCCGGCTTGGTTTGTAGTGGATTTTACCGACAAAAATGTTGATACGAAGATAATACTTTTTTCTTACTGAAAATGTTCAATCGAAGTGATTAACCCGTCTTATGTTCAAACCGTTTGTGTTAGCGATTCAACTTTTATACTCTTCATTCGTCAACTTATTATTTGTCATCAATATTCTGTTTATTGTCTGTATGGAAATTCTGCTTTGCATCTGTCCCAAAATTCTGTTCCATTAATGTCAGTTAAATGTTGGCTGAAAAAATCAATTGTTTCACGTTCCATAGTTTCCAATGATTCTGAAAATTTATCAATAAATAACAAGTGTGGTTCTGTTACATTTCTTCCTTGATTCATTGCATAAAAAATGTCTCTTGGATGTAAATGGTAATGACACCAACTTAAGCAGTTTCCAATAAATTTTGGATAACGAGTCAGTCTTTGGAATTTGTCGTAATAATTTTTGTAATGTGTAAAGCAAACCATATCTATCAAAACAGTAAAAAACAAAGCAACACCAAAAAACTCTTTCATTTCTTTGTCTAAAAAGTCTAAATGTTTTTTTTGTGGTGTCAATCTCTCATGTTGAATAGAAAAAATTTGTTTTTGGTCTTTGTCTTCGTGAAACTTACTATCATCAGGTATTGTCGAAAAAAATCTATTGATATCTTGTCGAAATTGAAAATTATAGTATGTTTTAAAATCTGTCATTATGTTTTATGTCGTTTTTAAGCTTACCGCTAACTTTTGAATTGCTGCAATCATAATTTCTTTTTCAATATCGGCTACTTTTCGCTGCAAATCCTCTACACCATCACTCTCTTCAATTGCAAAACTTTTTTGTAAAATAATTTGGCCTTCATCCACCCCTGCTGTTACAAAATGAACACTTGCACCACTTTCGGTTTCTTTTGCATCCAAAACTGCCTGATGAACTTTAGCTCCGTACATTCCTTTTCCACCATATTTCGGTAATAGTGACGGATGGATATTTATGATTTTTCCTTTCCATTTTTCTGTAAATTCCGGTGTTAAAATCGAAAGAAATCCTGCTAAAACAATCAAATCAATGTTTTCACCTTCTAAATTAGAATCGGCATCTTCTGAAAAAGTTTTTTTCTCTTCCAAAAGATAGGTAGGAATGTCATAATCCAACGAACGAACAATTCCATAACAATCACGGTCGGCTATGACTGCTGCAATTTCAATATTAGACAAAATCCCGGATTCAACAGCTTCGATAATGTTCTGTAAATTACTTCCATTTCCCGATACAAATACAGCTATTTTCATTGTTTTATGTGAATTTTTCAAAAACAAAGATACAGTTAAAATCAGTTTGTGAAAATTTAAAGTACTTCTATTTTCACTTGATACAAAGGTTCAAATGCAGCAAGAAAAATATCTAATTCTTCTTTTTTAATTTGGACTTTTAATCGGCATTTATCGGTGAATTCAGTAGATAAAACTTCTGCATTGAATTTATCCACAAAACGCATGACATTTCCTTGATCTTCGTATGAAAAATCAAATTGCACTTTTGTCATCAGATGTTTCTCTACAATTTCCGCTTCATCCAAAGTCATTTGAGCCGATAATTTATAAGCTTTTACCAAGCCACCAACGCCCAATTTAGTTCCTCCGTAATACCGAACTGAAGCAACCAAAACCTGACTTACTTCTTTGGATACAATTTGATTATAAATCGGCAAACCTGCACTTCCGGAAGGTTCTCCATCATCATTTACCCGATAATTTTCACCTTTCATTCCCAGACGATAGGCATAACAAATATGCGTAGCATCTGGGTGAATACTCCATAATTCTGCTAATTTTTCTTTTATTTCTTCCTCATCCTGAACCGGATAAGCATACCCCATAAATTTACTTCCTTTTTCTTTAAACGAAACAGATTCTATTGGTTTTTTTATGGTTTTGTACGAAAAACTCATCGTTGGTATATACTTAAATTATCGTTTTTTAAATATTCACTTTTGATTAATTCCGCTTGAATTTTCGGTGCTTGTATCCCTTTTTCCCAAATTTCATCAGATGTAAAAACACGGGCTTCGTCCCATAAATCAGCATCCAGAAAACTTTGTAAAGTTTGCTTTCCTCCTTCTACAATCACTGATTGAATTTCTAATTCGTGCAATTTATATGCGATTTGCTCTGGAATATTTTGATTAAAATCAATCGAGATAAATTCTAAATTAGATTGAGCTTCCCGAATCTGTTCAGTAAAAACAAAAGTTTGTTGCGATTGATTCCACAAATTTAAATTAGAATTTAATCGTAATTTTCTGTCTAAAACCAAACGAATGGGTTGATTTCCCGACCATAAACGCGAATTTAATTGTGGATTATCAAATTCTGCTGTTTTTGTTCCAACCAAAATTGCTTGCTCCTGAGTACGCCAAAGATGAACTCTTTGTTTTGAATATGAATTGGTTATCCATTTAGATTTTCGACTTTCGGTTGCCATAAAACCGTTTTTTGTTTGCGCCCATTTCAATATAATATAAGGTCGTTTTTTTTGATGAAATGTAAAAAAACGTTTATTTAACTCATCACATTCTTGCTGTAAAACACCTGTTTTCACATCAATTCCTGCATTTTTCAGTTTTTGAATTCCTAAACCATTCACTTTTGCAAAAGAATCAACACTCCCAATCACGACTTTTGGAATTTTAGAAGCAATGATTAAATCTGAACAAGGCGGTGTTTTCCCAAAATGTGCACAAGGTTCCAAAGACACATACAAAGTGGATTTTTTCAAAATTTCTTTGTTTTTCACTTTCTGAATTGCCAAAACTTCTGCATGTGCTTCTCCGGCTTTTTGATGCCATGCTTCTGCTATTATTTTCTCATCATGAACAATTACGCAACCCACCAAAGGATTGGGATATGTTTTTCCGAATCCATTTTGGGCTAAATCGATACACCGACTCATCCACTGAGTCTCATTATTCATTTGATTTTTTACTTCCATTCTGATTGTGAAAATAAAAAGAATTATTCTTTTTTCGAAATCACAGTTCTATAAAACAAAAAACCCCGGCATTTCTGCCGGGACCCTCTCTACTAAAACTTAAGTACCATGAAAACTCAACTACCTTATGAAAAGAATAGTACTTACTTATATAATACCAAATTTTGTACCAAAGAACATCTTAAAATGAATATTTGTTCTCTTTTATCAAAAATTCTGCAATTTCTGATTTCATTTGTACTACATTCGGATATTGATTGTAACGCGTAAAACGTCTTAATCCAGATAACATCATCATCTGCTCATCTCCTTCTGTGAAAGAAACAATACCTTCGGTTGCGTTTCTTTTGATCGTCTCGACTGAATTAAACAGCTGCAATTTAGCAAAATTTATTGAAACACCAACATTTTCTGAAGAATTATTTTTAGAAATTTTTTCTGCACGTAAAATTGTACTTTCTGCCATGTAAATTTCAATTAAAATTGCAGCAGCTTTCAATATCAATTGCTGATGTTTTTCCAACTCAGCACCAAACTTTTGCAAAGCTGCACCGGCTACCATAAAGAATACTTTTTTCAGATTAGAAAGAATTTCTTTTTCTTGTGCGAAAAGCTCTGAATAATCCGGAGTATCGAATGAAGGAATGCTCATCAACTCATTTGCAATACCCATTGCCGGAGTCATTAAGTCAATTTTTCCTTGAAAAGCTCTTTTCACTAACATACTTATTGACAATAAGCTATTAATTTCGTTGGTTCCTTCATAAATTCGGGAAATCCGGGCATCACGCCAAGCCGATTCCATTGGCATTTCTTTAGAATATCCCATTCCACCGTAAATCTGAATTCCTTTATCTGCACAAATTTGTGCCATATCTGAAATCCAAACTTTCAAAATAGAAGCTTCAATGGCATATTCTTCAATTCCTTTCAATTCAGCTTCATTATGTGGCATACCGGCTGCAATATTGTCAGCTATTGCATCTTCCATATTTTTGGCAGCACGATAAGCTCCGGCTTCTGATGCAAAAGCGGCTGTAGCCATTTCTGCCAATTTTTCTTGAATCGCTCCAAATGTATTGATAGAAACTCCAAATTGTTTCCGTTCCATTGCATAATTAATTGCGTTGGACGTAATTCTTCTTTGTGCATCCAAGCAAGCTGCTCCTAATTTAATACGTCCTACGTTCAGTGCATTCATTGCGATTTTAAATCCGCCATTTCGTTCACCTAACATATTCTCAACCGGAACTTGTACGTTGTTTAAGAAAACTTGACGGGTGGAAGAAGAAACAATTCCTAATTTATCTTCCTCTTCTCCCAATGAAAATCCTTCTCCGGCTTGTGATTTTTCAATGATGAATCCGGTAATGTTTTTATCGTCTTCAATTCGGGCAAAAACAATGAATAATTCAGCAAATCCTGCATTAGTAATCCACATTTTTCCTCCGGTCAAGCTGTAATATTTACCATCATCGCTTAGTACAGCTTTAGTTTTTCCTGAATTAGCATCTGAACCGGCTTCAGGTTCTGTCAATGCATACGAAGCAAACCATTCGCCACTTGCTAATTTGGGTAAATATTTTTGTTTTTGTTCTTCATTTCCGTACAATAAAATCGGTAAAGTTCCAATTCCGGTATGCGCTCCATAAGCAGTTGCTAACGAGCCGGTTGCTCCTGAAATATAATCACAAACTAACATAGTAGTTACGAATCCCATTCCCAATCCACCGTATTCTTCCGGAACAGAAATTCCTAAAAACCCTAATTCACCTAATTTTTGCATTAAACTATGAATCAAGGCATAGTCTTTCTTTTCAATTTGATGTTTTTTCGGCCAAACTTCTCTGTCGATAAATTCTTTTGCCGATTCCAACATCATCTGTTGTTCTTCACTGAAGTCTTCGTGGGTGAAAATGTTTTCCCAAGTCAAATCTTTGACTAGAAATTCTCCTCCGTTTAGTCTATTATTTTTCATTATTTTAAATTTTGAATGTTAACTTTTTTATATGGATTCAAGACATAAGAGTCAAGAATAAAGACTATTTGATTCTTGTACATTTTACAACATCTCAAACACACTTGCTGCTCCTTGTCCGGTTCCTACACACATGGTCACGACTCCGTATTTTTTATTTTGTCGTTTCATTTCATTCATTAACTGAACGGTCAGTTTAGTTCCTGTACAACCCAGTGGATGTCCTAAAGCAATAGCTCCTCCGTTTACATTGACAATTTCCGGATTCAAATCCAATCCACGCATAACTGCTAAAGATTGAGAAGCAAAAGCTTCGTTTAACTCAAACATTTCAATATCAGATTGTTTTAATCCTGCTTGTTCTAAAGCTTTTGGAATGGCATACATCGGCCCGATTCCCATGATTCGGGGCGGAACTCCTACTGTTGCATAAGAAATCAATCTTGCTATCGGTTCTAAATTGAATTCTTTTACCATTTCTTCGGACATAATCAATACAAAAGCTGCTCCATCTGACATTTGAGAAGAGTTCCCTGCCGTAACTGAACCTCCATTAGCAAATACCGGGCGTAATTTTGCCAAAACTTCTAAGGATGTATCTGCACGAGGTCCTTCATCTTGTTTAAAGACAATATTTTTCTTTTGAACTTTCTCTTTTTCATCTAAAAAACTCATTTCCACATCCAAAGGAACGATTTGACTTTCAAAACGACCTTCTTCTATAGCTTTTAAAGCTTTTTGATGAGAATTATAAGCAAAAATATCTTGGTCTTCACGTGAAACTTTGAACTCATTAGCAACTGCTTCTGCTGTTAGTCCCATTCCCCAATAATAATCGGCATTTTTTTCCGAAACTTTGGTATCAGGAACGGGTTTAAATCCTCCCATCGGAATATATGACATACTTTCTGCTCCTCCTGCTATGATGCAATTTGCCATTCCGGTTCTGATTTTTGCTACTGCAGTTGCTATGGATTCAGACCCGGAAGCACAATAGCGATTTACGGTTACCCCTGATACTTTATCGGTTTTTAATCCCATTAAAGAAATCAATCGTCCCATATTTAATCCTTGTTCAGCTTCGGGCATTGCACATCCGACAATCACATCGTCAATTCGTTCTTTGTCCAAATTAGGAACATCTTCCATCATTCGTTCGATGACTTTTGCTGCCATCTCATCGGGACGAGTAAAACGTAAAGTTCCTCTCGGAGCTTTTCCTACTGCTGTCCTGTATCCTGTTACTATATATGCGTCTCTCATTGTTTTATTGTATTATTGTAAAATGTATATTGTAATTCGATTATTTTATTTCTAAAGTTAATTGTAGTTTGATAATCATATTTTGAATATGATGAACCTCCGATTCCAATTCTGTAAAATGTTCGTCTGAAAGATACCCTACGTTTTTGGCAATTATGATTTGAGTTTCAAATTCAAAAGAAGCTCCTAAAGCTATTCCCAGAAAGTTATGAAAATCCTTATTGATTTTTCTCCCGCAACCTTCTGCAATGTTAGAAGAAATAGAAACTACTCCTCTTCTAATTTGAGAAATTAACCCAAAAACTTCATCTTTGGGAAAAGTGTTTGTAATCAAATAAGTCTTTGTAACCAATTCAATTGATTTCTGCCATACTTTTAACTCTTTGAAATAATTCATCTTTTCTCTATTGTAAGCTTTTAGTTAATGTATGTTGTTTTTTTATGTATAATTTGTATTATACAATATACATCATACATTATACGATTAGTTACGCAACGGTTTTCCTGTCTTCAACATATGTTGGATTCTTTCCAATGTTTTGCGTTCTCCACAAAGCGATAAAAACGCTTCTCGTTCTAAATCCAATAAATATTGTTCTGAAACTTCTGTGGCTTCCATTAAATCACCACCCGTCATTACTCGACCTAATTTATTAGCAATCAATCGGTCATGTTCTGAAATATAATTTCCCGCCACCATTTGGTCGGAACCAACATAGAACATTCCCATCACTCCTTTTCCTAAAACTTTTATTTTCTCTGGAATAGGCTGTGTATAACCGGCTTCTGACATAAGAATTGCGTGTTTTTTAGCTTCTGCAATTTGTCTGTCTTTATTGACAACAATAATGTCTTCATTTCGGATGAATCCTAAGTTTTTGGCTTCATAAGCTGATGTTGCTACTTTCGCCATAGCAATGGTCATATAAGCTTCTCTTAAATGATTGATTTTCACATCATCTGAAATCAAATATTTACTTGCTCGACGAGTCATTTCTTTAGAACCACCACCGCCCGGAATCACTCCGACGCCAACTTCAACCAATCCCATATAGGTTTCGGCTGCTGCCACAATTTTATCGGCGTGTAGAGAAATTTCACATCCACCACCTAAAGCCATTCCATGAGGAGCAACCACAACCGGAATTGCTGAATAACGAACCCGCATCATGGTATCTTGAAAAGTTTTGATTGCACGATTTAATTCCCACCAATCTTGTTCGGCGGCCATCATCATAATCATTGCCAAATTGGCACCAACCGAAAAATTATCGGCCTGATTTCCAATTATTAATCCACGATATTCTTTTTCAGCTAAATCAATTGCTTTTTGAATTCCGGCAATGACACCTCCCCCGATAGAATTCATTTTGGAACGGAATTCCAAATTCAAAATTCCATCGCCTAAATCTTGGATACTTGCTTCGCTATTCGACCAGATTTCATTAGTTTTTCGAATATTATCTAAAATAATGAATGCATCTTGTCCCGGAATCAATTCGTATTCTTTGGAATCAATATTATAGAAATATTTTTTTCCTTCCCGAACTTGATAAAAACTATCTTTTCCTGATGCAATTAATTCTTTTAGCCAATCAGTTATTTGATAACCTTCGGATTCAATTAATTCAATTCCTTTTTTCAATCCGATTAAATCCCACGTTTCAAATGGTCCATATTTCCAAGCATAACCGGTTTTCATTGCATCATCTATACTATATAATACGTCTGAAATTTCAGGTATTTTATCAGCAACATAAGCAAATAATGAAGCAAAATGCTTGCGAATCAAATCTCCGGCT
>JAVFAE010000034.1:0-13218 GCA_034002605.1 Weeksellaceae bacterium
GATTCCAATCATTATCTATTTTATGTAAATGCAGTGCGCTACCATCATGCAGTTCAATAGTTGCTGACTCTCCTTCCTTATAGGATTTTGTAATAGGCTCCATCATAGGGACATAATCCGTTTTTCCGGTACATGCCGAATGTTCCCTTACAAACGAATAGGATTTTGTTGAACCCGGATTGTTATTGAAAGTTACACAAGGCGAAACGATGTTCAGAAACGCAAAGCCCGGATGATTCATGGCGGCTTTTAACAATGGAATCAGTTGGTCTTTATCACCCGAAAAACTTTGTGCTACAAAAGAAGCTCCCAATTCAATCGCTAAACTTGCTAAATCAATTGGCGGAAAAGGATTAATACTACCCGCCTTGCTCACTGAACCCACATCTGCAGTTGCCGAATCCTGACCTTTGGTTAATCCGTAAACTCCATTGTTCATACAGATATAAACCATATTCAGGTTTTTTCGGATAACATGTGTGAACTGCCCCATTCCAATAGATGCCGAATCACCATCACCCGAAATTCCAATGTACAGCAAATCACGATTGGCAAGATTGGCACCGGTAGCCACAGAAGGCATACGACCGTGAACTGAATTGAATCCGTGGGAATTACTCAAAAAATAAGTCGGTGTTTTGGAAGAACAACCGATGCCTGAAAGTTTGGCAACTCTGTGTGGCTCAATATCCATTTCAAAACAAGCTTGTACTACTGCAGCACTAATGGAGTCATGTCCACAGCCCGCACAAAGAGTGGACAACGCACCCTCGTAATAGGCGGAAGTATAACCCAATTTATTTTTGGGTAAATCCGGATGTCTGAATTTTGGTTTGATGTATGTCATGATGTTTCTTATTAAAATTTATTTGAACAAAGATTCGTTCTTTTTTTATCTGTTAATCTCTTACTAATTATGATTTTCGATTCAGTTAATTATCAATTATTTAATCTGCTTTATAATGTCATCTGCCGTAATCGGCATACCGTTATAATTCAATACAGAAATGAGTTTAGCAGGATTAATTCCCATTTCAATCATCATTAAACTTCGCATTTGTGCATCTCGATTTTGTTCCACCACATAAATTTTATCGTGTGAATGAATAAATTCCTCAACTTGCTTATTAAACGGAAATGCTTTAATACGAATGGCATCTAATATTCTCCCATCTTCTTCCATCAAATACAAAGCTTCTTCTGCTGCATATTTTGAAGTCCCAAAAAACAAAACTCCTTCTTTGGCTTTATTAATTGGCTGATAAATTTCCGGTGCGGGAACTAATTCTTTGGCTGTATTGAATTTTTTAATCAATCTATCCATATTTTGTTTATATACTTCTCCGTCTTCGGTATATTTTGCAAATTCATCTTTTGAAGAACCTCTCGTAAAATAAGAGCCTTTTTCGGGATGAGTACCCGGATAAGTCCGATAAGGAATCCCGTCTCCTTCCACGTCCAAATAACGCCCAAACTGTTCAATATCTTCCAAATCTTCAGCAGTCAACACTTTTCCGCGCTTGTATTTTCGGTTATCATCCCACTTTAATTCTGGTGAAATATGGTCATTCATACCCAAATCCAAATCAGAAAGTATCAATACCGGCGTTTGTAGTTGTTCTGCCAAATCAAAAGCTTCTGCGCCCATTTCAAAACATTCTTCAGGCGTAGCCGGAAAGAGAACAATCTGCTTGGTATCGCCATGTGAAGCATAAGCCGCTTCCATAATATCACTTTGTTGTGTGCGCGTCGGCATACCGGTTGAAGGTCCTGTTCGCTGAATATCCACCAACACAACCGGAATTTCAGCAAAATAAGCCAATCCTAAAAATTCATTCATCAATGAAACACCGGGTCCACTGGTTGCAGTAAAAGCTCTTGCGCCATTCCAACCTGCACCAATTGCCATTCCAATTGCTGCTAATTCATCTTCTGATTGAATAAATGCATAGTTTTTTTTACCGGTTTCGGGGTCAATCCGGAATTTCATTCCAAAATCGTTAAAAGCTTCCGCAACCGAAGTCGAAGGCGTAATCGGATACCAGGCACAAACTGTTGCACCACCGTAAACTGCTCCCAAACCAAGTGCAGTATTCCCATCTATCATGATAGAATTACTGTTTAAATTTCGCCTTTCTACTCTTAATTCAAGTGGGTATTCATAATGTTTTTGCACATAATCAACTCCCATTTTCAAGGCTTTGATATTCGGTTCAATCAATCTTTCTTTTCCTTTAAACTGATCGGTCAACACTTCTTCTAATGCACTGAATTCTACATCAAACAAAGCAGAAAGTGCTCCTACATATACCACATTTTTAAATAATTGTCTTTGTCTTGGGTCGGTATAAGCCGCATTGCACAAATCCGTCATCGGAATACCTATATAATGAATATCCGGTCGAATGTATTTTTCATGCAAATATTTGGAATTATCAAATAGAAAATAACCGCCCGGACTGACAGTTTGAATGTCTTTTTCCATGCTTTGTGGATTGACACAGACCATAAAATCCACTCCTTCCCGTCTGCCTAACCATCCGCCTTCATTTATCCGGACTTCGTACCAAGTGGGAAGCCCTTGAATATTAGATGGAAAAATATTTTTTGGCGTAACCGGAATACCCATTCTAAAAATTGCTTTGGTAAATAAAAAATTAGCACTTGCTGAACCGGTTCCGTTCACATTAGCAAAACGAATTACAAAATCGTTGATTTTGCTTGCGGTCTTTTTTTCTGATTCCGTTGTTTGTGGTGTTAGCATATTTAGTATTTATTTTTATTTTAACTATTTTATTCTTTAATCATTAATTCCGTATTGCTTGTCCATAAACCAAAATAGGGACGTTCTGTGTCAGTTCTTTTCAATAATATTAAGAATTCTTTGTCAAATATTAGTTTTTTAGGATGAGGTTTTTCCCTGTCTTCTTCAGCAACAGAAGTTGCTTTCATCCAAGCTTCGCTTTCAATTTCAGCTCCATTTTCATCAAGAATAAAAGCGGTTCGCTGCCATGCTGTTTCTATATTATAAATTTGATTACCTGCGTTGAAATGAGTTCCTTCCAAAGTAGAATAATTGGTTTCTATATTAAAATTGAATTTTGGAATTCTCAGTTTATCTTCATCATTCCAACGATATTTCCAATTGATTTTCTCATTTTCTTTTTCCTGATTTCCAACTTCGGTCAATTTTGTGATTTCAGTAATCATTTCAATCATTGAATTAAAATTTTCTTCCGTTTTAAATAAAATAATCTCATGGGTTTTGTCCTTTGGTAATAACTTTACAATGAAATTATTGTCATCCTTATAATACATAATTTTACCGATTGGAGTAATTCGTACTCATCAAATCCGTCCACACCGAAAGAAGCCACTTTTTGTTCATCAAAAGTTAATTTTCCGGTATAAGTGTTCAGTTTCATTTCAAAAGGCAATGATTTTTTAAATTCAGCTCTGGCTGTAATCAGATTATCACTAATTTTTCCACTGGATTTATATTCATTTGATTCTAAGACATCTATAAAAGATTTGGAATCATTCAACAATTTTAAATCTAAAAATTCATCCGGAATCATCAAATCGGCATGAATTATATTTCTGATTTCATCCCAAGCAAAAAGCAAAGTTGCGCAATAAACCGAATTTTTATCCTTTGTAATTTGATGCTCCAAAGTGGGAATAAACTGAGTATTTGGATACTCAGAAAGATTTTTCACTTCTGAAAATCTTGATTTTTTCTCACAACTGATTAAAGTTATGAAAACGAGCATTAAAAGGGAAATTAAACAAACTTTATTCATCCTAAACTTAATAAATCGCCACTGATGGCAGTCCGTCATTTTTTCCTTTATTTCCAACATTATGTGCTTTGGTAACATTGTAGTAAAACTGTTGCATATCCCAAGCAGAAGTCGGACAACGTTCGGCGCATAATCCACAATGCAGGCAAACATTTTCATCTTTCACCATGATTCTGGCAGTAGGCAATTTATCGGAAACATAAAGATCTTGTTCCGTATTAAGTGCCGGCATATTTAATTTGGCCCGAAGGTCAAATTCATCTTCTTCGTTGGTGGTGAAAGTGATACAATCGGTTGGACAAACATCCACACAAGCATCACATTCTATACATTTATCTTTATCAAAAACAGTTTGAATATCACAGTTTAAACAACGTTGTGCTTCTTTAAAAGCTTCTAATTCATCATATCCAAGTTCAACTTCCAATTTAATATCATTCAATGTTTTGGATTTATCTGCTTGTGGCACAAGATAACGTGAATCATTGACCACTTGGCTATCATAACTCCATTCGTGAATCCCCATTTTCATAGTACGAAGATTAACAAAAGGTGATGGACGGTCTTTTTTTATGTCCATTTCTTCGCACATCAAATGAATGGAAATAGCTGCCTGATGTCCCTGAGCTACCGAAGTAATGATGTTTTTAGGACCTAATGCGGCATCTCCGCCAAAGAAAATATTTTTATGTGTAGAAGCAAAAGTTTTTTCATCCAAAACCGGCATTCCCCATTTGTTGAATTCAATTCCCAAATCCCGTTCTATCCAAGGGAAACTATTTTCCTGACCAATGGCAATCAGAACATCGTCCGCTTCGATAAAAACTTCAGGTTCATCAGTAGGAACCAAACTTCTTTTTCCATTTTCGTCATAAACAGCTTTCACTTTTTCAAATAACATTCCGGCAAGTTTTCCGTCCTTTATAACAAAAGATTTTGGCACATGATTATCAATAATCGGAATATCTTCATGCAGCGTATCTTCTTTTTCCCATTCAGAAGCTTTCATATCTGCAAATGGGCTTCGCACAACCACTTTTACATCTTTTCCACCTAATCTTCTGGCTGTACGACAACAGTCCATTGCTGTATTTCCACCTCCCAACACTATGACTTTTTCTCCAATTTTATCGGTATGTTCAAAAGCTACATTTGCCAACCAATTGATTCCAATGTGGATATTTTCATCACCTTCTTGTCTTCCCGGAATATTGAGATTTCTTCCGCGCGGTGCGCCTGTTCCAACAAAAATGGCATCATATCCTTTTTCCAAAACTTCCTTCATCGAAGAAACATAATGATTGAAATGGGTGTGAATTCCTAAATCTAATATATAACCTACTTCTTCATCCAACACTTCTTCCGGCAGTCTAAAAGAAGGAATTTGGCTACGCATAAATCCACCTCCTTTTTTCTGGTCATCATACAAATGAATTTCATAACCCATGGGAGCTAAGTCACGGGCAACCGTCAAGGAGGCTGGGCCGCCGCCAATCAAAGCAATTTTTTTACCATTAGGCTCAAAAGGCCCTTGTGGCATATATTTTTTCACATCATTTTTGTGATCAGCTGCCACGCGCTTTAAACGACAAATTGCAACCGGTTTTTTCTCAACACGTCCTCTCCGGCAAGCGGGTTCACAAGGACGATCACAAGTACGCCCCAAAACACCCGGAAAAACATTGGAATCCCAATTAATCATATAGGATTCGGTGTATTTGCCGGCAGCAATCAATCTAAGATATTGGGGAACGGGCGTATGTGAAGGACAGGCATACTGACAATCTACAACTTTATGAAAATACTCAGGATTATTGATATTAGTAGGTTCCATAGCTTTTATTTCAGAATTAGAAAATAGAAATGAACTTTAAAATTGATTAAAGATAAAATAAAGAGCCAAGAAACGAAATGAAAAAAGTGATTTAGCCTTAATATAAAATGAGTATAAATAAGACAAACTGAACGACTTCTACTCTAAAATCAATAGTTGTTATTACTTTAAGGGATACTCTAAATCAATCTTCTTGCCTTTGCAAAACGCTTTTTCCAATACGTTTCTTCCAGCGAACTAATAATCACTCCTTTTGAAGTGGAAGAATGAATGAAAAACACTTCTTTGTTGACAACTTTATCCACAATTCCTACATGATCAATTTTAGAACCGGATGTTTTAAAAAAAACCAAATCACCACGACGGATATTTTGTTTTCTTACTTCTTTTCCTTCTTTTGCCTGATCGGAAGAAATTCGAGGCATGGGATAATGAATCGGCTCAAATGATTTCATAATCAATCCGGAACAATCCAATCCACTTCCCGTTGTTCCACCGTATCGATAAGGTGTCCCTAAATATCTATGCGCCTCAGAAACAACAATTTCCACTTTGTTTTCAGATGAGGGATAGTTAGGAGAAGTTGGATGAGTTGTAGGATATTTAGGTTGAGTAGGAGCTTTTTGTTCTTTCGGCTTTGGTCTTGGTAAATCTGCTGCAAGATGTTCCAAAACTTGACAAGACGTAGTTAAAAATAAACTAAAAATATATATGAAAAACCTCTTTTTCAACATGAATCAATCCGTTAGGACAAAATTAGCACAATCCAAGTAACAAAAACAAGACCATTATTAACAGGTAATTAACAAAGTTTTAAACAGTATTTTTTGAAACCTCTAAATTTCAAGTACTTAATATTTCCCGCAGTAATTGTTTAGCTCGTAGCAAACGAATCTTAACATTTGCCATACTCAATCCGAGTTCATCTGCCATTTCCTTATAGGTTTTTTCTTCTAAAAAACGGAGTTCTAAAATTCTTCTGTATTCCGGTTTTAATTTTTCTAAATGCAAAAGTAAACTATCATTATCCTGTTGCTGAATCATACTTTCTTCCGGACTTGGCTGTTCTTCCCGAATTTCAATCACATAATTATCATCGTCCAAAGAAATATTATGTTTGGGTGAACGCCTGATATAATCAATCATGGTATTATGTGCAATGGAAATTACCCAAGTTTTAAAATCGAAATCAGAATTGTATAAACGCATCTTGGCAAAAACTTTAGTAAAAGTCTCGATGGCAATATCTTCTGTTTCTTCTTCGTCCCGTATTTGTTTCAAAACATAGGTATAGATATCGTTCCAAAATAAATCCATTAACTGATTCTGTGCTTGGCGATTTCCTTTTTTTGCATTGGAAATAATGGTTTCTAATTTCAATGATTCAAAATTAAGTTTCCGAATGTACTAAATCTAACTGAAAAATCCATTTAAAATCCAACATTTAGAATCGTTTTTAAATTTTACAAAAAAATGCAGAAGATTTTTATTCAACTTTTATTCCGGTCTCGTACTATTTTCTGAAAAAAGAGTAACTTTCGACCGAAATGAAAAACCTACCACTTCCTTTCTTAGAACGAATGAAATCCCGATTTGAAACAGAAGAATTTCTTCAATTTCAAAAAGCTTACGAAGTGGATTTCACACAAAGCATCCGATTAAATCCCAAAAAGCCAATAATAGAATTTCAAGATTATCCATCGGTATTTTGGAATGAAGACGGAAAATATTTAGAACAAAAAAGAAGCTTCATTACCGATCCGCTTTGGCATGCCGGAACTTATTATGTTCAAGAAGCTTCTTCTATGATTTTAAAAGAGGTTTTCAAGCAAATTTATCCTAAAAAAAGTCCTGAATTAGCTTTAGATCTTTGTGCAGCTCCGGGTGGGAAATCCACTCTGTTACAAAGTTTATTGGATAAAGATTCAGTTTTAATTGCCAATGAAGTCATCAAATCAAGAGTTCAAATTTTAAAAGAAAATCATATTCGTTTGGGCATCAGTCAGAATTTAATTTTAACTCAAAATGACCCAAAGGATTTTACAAAATTAGAAGAATTCTTTGATTACATTCAAGTTGATGCGCCTTGTAGCGGTGAAGGGATGTTCAGAAGAGATGAAATTGCATTAAAAGAATGGTCGGAGGCGAATTGCCAATTATGTTCAGAACGACAAAAAAGAATTCTTGCCAATATTGCACCTACTTTGGCAAAAGACGGATATTTGGTTTACAGTACCTGTTCATTTAATCCGGAAGAAAATGAAAATTTAATGAATTGGTTTTGTCAGGAGTTTGATTTTGACTCAGTTTCACTTCACTTTCCTTTAGAATGGGGAATCAGTGAAATTCAATCTGAAAATTGTTTTGCTTATTATTTTTATCCGCACAAAGTAAAAGGAGAAGGTCTTTTTTTATCCGTTTTACAAAAAAAATCAGGTTATGGAAAAAAGAATTTTTCTATTTTGAAACCTCATAAAAATTGTACTGTTTCTCCATTTATTCAAGTTGAAAATTGCCAATCGGAAAACGGGACTTATCGCGCTGTCAGTCCGGAATTAACAGCTGTTTTGAATGAAATAAAAAACTGTTTAAATCCAATTTATTACGGAGTAGAATTGGGCGAGTTAAAAGGAAAAGATTTTATTCCCGCACAAGCTTTAGCTAATTTTCATAAAAAATTACACCATTTTCCGGAAGTAGAAATTTCAAAAGAGGAAGCTTTGGAATTTTTAAGAGGAAATGACCCTAATTTGGCATTAAATCAAAAAGGAATTTATTTAATCAACTACCGAAATTCCAGTTTGGGATGGCTGAAATTCATTGGAAATCGTTCTAATAATTATTATCCAAAACCTTGGCGAATTAAGTATTATTAAACAAAAAAGCTTTGCTCTTTTTATAAAGCAAAGCTTTTTTGTTATTAAGTATGAGTTTGTTATCCACATTTACTTGAGCCACAACTCTTACAAATCAAACAACCTTCCTGATAAACGACTTGAGTAGAACTGCAATTGGCACATTTTTGACCATTCACCTCGGTTCCATCCGGAATATATCGTTTCAAAGCACGAGCAACACCGGCCTTCCAAGTGTTGATGGATTCGGAATCTAATTCCATTTGATTCACTAAATCCACTACATTTTCAATCGGCATTCCGTGTCGTAAAATTCCTGAAATCAATTTTGCATAATTCCAGAATTCCGGGTTGAATTTATAAGAAAGCCCTTCAATTGTTGTTTTATAACCTCTTTGATTTTGAAATTGGAAATCATAACGTGACATTCCTAATTCATCTCGATTTTTGATAATTGTCCCGTTTGTTACCCATCTTGGTAAAAGAATTCCTTCTTGATCATCGGCTAATCCGGTAAAAATCTCATACGGGCGACCGTCAATTAATCCAATAAAAGCTACCCATTTTTCTTTATTATTTTGGAAATTCACTACATCGGCTTCCAAAATCTGAGGACGTTTGGTTGGGAAAATACTGTTTGGTTTTTCTTCTTCTTTTTTCTCATCTGCTGCTACCAAAACTCCTGAGCGAGAACCGTCCCGATAAACTGTAATTCCTTTGCAACCACTTTCCCAAGCCGTCACATAGAGTTGGTCAACCAAATCTTCCGTAGCTTCTGCAGGAAGGTTAATGGTTACCGAAATGGAATGATCTACCCATTTTTGAACACTTCCCTGTAATTTTACTTTATTCAACCAATCCACATCATTGGAAGTAGCTTTATAGTAAGGTGATTTTTTAATTAACTTATTGATTTCGTCTTGCGAATAATTTTTCTCAGTATCGTAACCGTTTACCAACATCCAAGTTTTGAAATGATGATGGAATACTATATATTCTTCCCAACTGTCGCCTACTTCATCCACAAAATCAACTCGAATGTCTTTATCATTTGGATTTACTTTTCTTCTTCTTTTATAAACCGGCAAAAACACAGGTTCAATTCCTGAAGTGGTTTGTGCCATTAAACTTGTGCTTCCGGTTGGTGCAATAGTTAATAATGCAATATTTCTTCGTCCGAAAGCAAGCATTTTATTGTATAAACCTTCATCTTCCTTTTTTAATCGAAGTATAAAAGGGTTATTTTTTTCCCGTTCGGAATCATAAATAGGAAAAGCTCCTCTTTCTTCTGCCATTACTACGGAAGATTCGTAACAAGCCAATGCCATGTTTTTGTGAACTTCAGTTGAAAAAGCAGTTGCCTCTTCTGTTCCATAGGTAAGCCCTAAAGCGGCAATCATATCGCCTTCTGCTGTAATTCCAACTCCGGTTCTTCGACCTTGTAAGGTTTTTTCTTTAATTTTTTCCCAAAGATGTTTTTCGGTATATTTTATTTCTTCACTTTCCGGGTCGTTATTGATTTTTTCAAGAATTGCTTCGATTTTTTCTTCTTCCAAATCAATAATATCGTCCATCATCCGCTGAGCAATAGCAGCATGTTTTTTAAATAATTTAAAATTGAATTTGGCTTTAGAAGTAAATGGATTTTCTACATAAGAGTACAAATTAATAGCAATCAAACGACAAGAATCGTAGGCACACAAAGGAATTTCACCACAAGGATTTGTTGAAATAGTTTCAAAACCTAAATCGGAATAACAATCCGGAATGGATTCTCTTTGAATCGTATCCCAAAATAAAATTCCCGGTTCTGCAGATTTCCATGCGTTATGAATGATTTTTTTCCAAATGGTTGAAGGCTGAATTGCTTGAGAATAATATGGATTTTGACTAAATATAGGATATTTTTGAGTGTATTCGGATTGTGATTTTAATGCACGCATGAATTCATCGTCAATTCGTACCGAAACATTGGCTCCGGTTACTTTTCCTTGTTCCATCTTGGCATCAATGAAATCTTCTGCGTCCGGATGATTAATAGAAACTGAAAGCATCAAAGCTCCTCTTCGTCCATCCTGAGCGACTTCACGAGTAGAATTTGAATAACGCTCCATAAAAGGAACTAATCCGGTTGAAGTCAAAGCTGAATTTTTTACCGGTGAACCTTTTGGCCGGATATTAGACAAATCATGGCCTACTCCTCCTCTTCTTTTCATGAGTTGGACTTGTTCTTCGTCAATTTTCATAATACTTCCGTAAGAATCGCTATCAGTTCCACTACCGATTACGAAGCAATTGGACAAGGAAGCTACTTGAAATTTATTCCCGATTCCTGTCATGGGACTTCCTTGTGGGATGATGTATTTGAAGTTTTGGATTATATCAAAAATCTCATCTTCCGAAAGTGGATTGGGATATTTTTTTTCTACTCGGGCAATTTCACGTGCAATTCTTCGGTGCATATCATCCGGTGTTAATTCATAAATATTACCTTCCGAATCCTTCAATGCGTATTTATTCACCCAAACCCGGGCTGCTAAATCATCTCCTTTAAAATAAGCTAAACTTGCTTCAAAGGCTTCCTGACTGGTGTAAATTTTTTTCTCTTCTAATACCTCCATCTGTGTCTGTTTTTTGTAATTAGTAAAATAAATTCTCTCATTTTTCAAACAGAATTTGCTTATTATTTTAAAAAAAGCATAACCTAAATATTTAAATTAAAAAACCGGAAAAATTATTTAATCTAAATATCTTGTTATCAAGATAAAATCACAAAAGCAATATCTGTTTTTCGCGAAGCTAAAGATACTATTTTGTTAAGATGTTAGTCTGTTTTTTAAAACATTCAATCCACATTTTATGAACAAAGTTTTTATTTATTTTTAATTAATTGAAAAGCAACTGTTTAGAATCATAAATCTTCTATTGTGATTATGTTGTTGATTATCAGTTATTTGTATTTAGTCTATTTTCTGTATCTTCGGTCATCAGCCGGAAACTAATTCTTTTAGAAATTTTAAAAAGTTTACAAAAATAAACAACTTTTATATTTTCTTATTTAATAAAGTTATCAAGAAAATTAGATTCTATTTTTAGAAAGTATTTGAATTTCATTCCTTATCAGTTTGAAAATATTTTAATGAAACTGACAAATATTCCCAAAAAATTAATTCAAAATTCCTACTTTAGCCATTCATATATAAATCAAAACTCAAAATGGAAGAAACCCAAAAGTTTATTTCAGAAAATAAACAACGTTTTTTAGACGAACTCATTGAATTATTAAAAATCCCATCGGTCAGTGCTGACCCTGCTTACAATCAGGATGTTTTAAATACAGCTGACAAAGTAGCTGAATTTTTACATTCAGCCGGAGCAGATAATGTGGAAGTATGTGAAACTGCCGGTTATCCCGTAGTATATGGTGAAAAAATCATTAACCCCGAATTACCAACAGTTTTAGTTTACGGGCACTACGACGTTCAACCTGCTGATCCAATGGAATTATGGGAATCCGGACCTTTTGAGCCGGTTATCAAGAAAACAGAAATTCATCCGAATGGAGCTATCTTTGCACGTGGTTCTGCTGACGACAAAGGTCAATTTTTTATGCATGTTAAAGCTTTTGAAGCTATGAATAAAACCAATCAACTTCCATGCAATATTAAATTTATGATTGAAGGTGAGGAAGAAGTTGGTTCGAGTAGTTTGGGTGAATTTGTTAAAAACAATAAAGAAAAATTACAAAATGATATTATTTTGATCTCTGACACCGAGATTATTTCTAACGATCAACCTTCTATTTCCGTTGGTTTACGCGGTTTAAGTTATGTAGAAGTAGAAGTAAAAGGTGCAAATTTAGATATGCACTCCGGCGTTTATGGAGGTGCTGTTCCTAATCCTATTAATATATTGTGTGATATGATTTCAAAATTACACGATGAGAATAAACACATTACTATTCCCGGTTTTTATGATGGTATTTTGGAATTAACCGAAGAAGAAAGAGCTGAAATGTCCAGAATTCCGTTTAATTTGGAAAATTATAAGAAATCAATCGGAATTGCTGATATTCATGGAGAAAAAGGTTTTACTACTTTGGAAAGAACTTCTATTCGTCCGACTTTGGACGTGAACGGGATTTGGGGTGGTTATACCGGAAAAGGTGCGAAAACCGTAATTGCTTCTCATGCTTATGCAAAAATTTCAATGCGATTAGTTCCGGGGCAAGATCCGGACAGGGTAACACAATTATTCGTAGATTATTTTCCAACTTTAGCTCCTTCATCTGTAGAAGTAAAAGTAATTCCTCATCACGGTGGTCATGCTTATGTTTTACCAACTTCTGACAAAGGATTCCGAGCGGCAAAAAAAGCAATGACACAAACTTTTGGAAAAGAAGCTTTGGCAACGCGAGGTGGAGGAAGTATTCCGATTGTTGCTCTATTTGAAAAAGAATTAAAATCCAAATCAGTTTTAATGGGATTCGGACTAAATTCGGATGTCATCCATTCACCCAATGAAAATTACGGATTATTCAACTTTTATAAAGGAATAGAAACAATTCCGTATTTCTTTAAATATTACGTAGAAAGCGAATCTTAATATAAAAAAACGCCTCCGAAAGGAGGCATTTTTCAAGTATAACAACTGAAATTATATTCAGTCGGATTATTTTTTATCCGGTTTTGGTAATAAAACTTTTCGTGAAAGTTTCATTTTCTTC
>JAVFAE010000035.1:0-13134 GCA_034002605.1 Weeksellaceae bacterium
ATTTAACTTGGGCTTTTAATCTAAATATAAAATTGAGATGGGTAATAAAGCAAGTGCTTCTATAAAATCTGAAAAATACAGAACGGCAATTCGTACGGATAATCATGATTTTATTGTGGACGAACCGATTGAAGCAGAAGGAAAAGATTTAGGCCCTAATCCGGGAGAATTATTGTCGGCAGCTCTTGCTGCTTGTACAGCTATCACAATGAAAATGTATGCTGCCAGAAAAAATTGGAATTTAGAAGAAGCAATTGTGCATGTGGATTTTGAAAGAAATCTAAAAGAAAATAATACCACTTTCACAAAAGAAATTGAACTTATTGGAGATTTATCTGACGAACAAAAACAACGGTTATTTGAAATAGCAGAACGATGCCCTATTCATCGAACACTTGCAAATTCTATTGAAATAAAAAGTCGGGAAGTAAAATAATTATTGCTTCATCAGAGCAACAACTTCTGAAGAATTGTCTTCAAAAATCACGCGTACCATATACTTTCCTTTTTTCAAATTCCGAACATTGATATCGATGGATTTTGAAGTGGAATTATAGGACTGTGAAAAAACTTCATTTCCAATAATACTGTAAATAGAAACCGAACGAACGGCTGAATCTGTACCTTCTACTGAAATTTTTATGTCGGCAACCGCAGGATTAGGTAAAATACTTACTTTTTTTACTGAAATAGAAGAAGTTGTAGATATAGGAGAATTAGCTTTTGATTGTGCGTTCACACTCAAAGCTACAAAACTAAAAATTGCTATGAATAAAAGTTTTCTCATATACGTACTTGCAAATTTAAACTATTTTTTTAATTGAGCAATAAAAAAATGCAACAAAAAATTTTGTTGCATTTTTTTCATTTATAAATCATTCTAAATTATAAGCTAAAACGAATATATCCTACCACTTTTAAGTCAGGATTTACTGTTTTCACATAATCGGCTACTGAAGTTTTACCATCTTTAATAAAGGCTTGGTGAACTAAAGTATTTTCTTTGAAGAATTTTTGTAATTTTCCTTTTGCAATATTTTCAATCATATTTTCAGGTTTTCCTTCCTGACGTAATTGGTCTTTTGCAATTTCTAATTCTTTTTCGATTACTTCAGACGAAACTCCATCTTCATTCAAAGCAACCGGATTCATGGCTGCTACTTGCATTGCTACCTCTTTTGCCACCTCTTCACCTCCGTTTACATTTGCAGAAAGGGCTGCTATTGCTCCAATTTTATTTCCTGCATGAATGTAAGCATTTACAAACGGACCTTCGATGGTTTGGAAAGTTCCGATTTCAATTTTTTCACCAATCACTCCTGTTTGTTCAATCAATTTTTCTGAAACCGTCATTCCGTCAATTGAAGCATTTAAGAAAGCATCTTTATTGTCATAATTAAATGCTAAATCAGCAAATTTTTGAGCCAAAGCGATGAAACCTTCATTTTTAGCTACAAAATCAGTTTCACAATTCAAAGAAATAATTACACCTTTGGTATTATCTGCATTTACTTTTGCAATTACAGCACCTTCTGTACTTTCTCTATCAGCTCTGTTTGCTGCTACTTTTTGTCCTTTTTTACGCAAGATTTCCACTGCTTTGTCAAAATCTCCGCCGGCTTCTTCCAATGCTTTTTTAGAGTCCATCATACCGGCTCCGGTAGCGTTTCTAAGTTTACTTACTTCTGAAGCAGTTGCTTTATACATTGTTTCTATTTTTTAAAGTTATTATTTAATTTTTTGAAAAAACGCAGTTCCTTCATTATCGAAAGAACTACGTTTTATTATTTTTTAAATTTCGTTATTGTAGAAATTTAATCTTTTTATTCTTTCGAGTCATCTTCAGAAGTAACAACTGTTTCTTCTTTAGGTTCTTCTTTTGATTTTTCTTTTTCTGCTTTGCGATTAGTCAATCCTTCTTTGATAGCGTTTGTTACATAAGCAAGGATGGTATCAACTGATTTCGAAGCATCATCATTAGCCGGAATAGGGAAATCTACTTCGCGCGGATCCGTATTGGTATCAACCATCGCAAAAATTGGAATTCCTAATTTTTGAGCTTCTGCAACTGCGATATGTTCTCTGATTGTATCAACAACGAATACAGCAGAAGGGATACGTGTCATATCAGCAATTGAACCTAAATCTTTTTCCAATTTAGCTCTCAAACGATTTACCTGTAATTTTTCTTTTTTGGATAAAGTTTCAAAAGTTCCGTCTTTTTTCATACGGTCAATTGAATTCATTTTTTTAACTGCTTTTCGGATAGTAACAAAGTTTGTTAACATTCCTCCCATCCATCGTTCAGTGATGTAAGGCATATTTACACTTTCCGCATGTTTTGCTACTACTTCTTTTGCTTGTTTTTTTGTTGCTACAAAAAGAATTTTTCTTCCTGAAGCTGCAATTTTCCCCATAGCGTTAGCTGCTTCTTCTAATTTAACAGCTGTTTTATGAAGGTCAATAATATGGATTCCATTTTTCTCCATAAAGATATAAGGAGCCATGTTGGGATTCCATTTTCTTGTTAAATGTCCGAAGTGAACTCCGGCTTCTAACAATTCTTTTACATTTGCTTTTGCCATTTTCTTTTAATTTTTAGTTTACGTTCCGCCTAATCAGCAAGCAATAAATAAGTGGTTGAAATTATCTCGCCTTATTCATTTAGATGCTAAACTATTCGGAAAATGGATTAATTTATTTGAAATTCAAAGTTCAAAATTTAAAGTTTTTTATCTTAAAATAGTTCAAGATAAAACTTTGAATATTAAACTTTAAACAAGTTTTCTTAACGTTTAGAGAACTGGAATTTCTTGCGAGCTTTCTTCTGTCCGTATTTTTTACGTTCTACCATTCTCGGGTCACGAGTCAACAAACCTTCCGGTTTTAGTTGTATTCTGAACTCGGCATCCACGTCACAAAGAGCACGTGAAATCCCTAAACGAATGGCTTCTGCTTGTCCTGTTACACCTCCTCCAAATACTTTTACATCAACATTGTATTTTCCTTTAGTTCCTGTAATTGTCAAAGGTTGTTCTACTTTGTACTGTAAAACTCCGGTCGTGAAATAATCTTTTAATTCACGTCCGTTAATGAAAATTTCGCCTTTTCCTTCTTGCAAGTAAACACGTGCAACAGAAGTTTTTCTTCGGCCTATTTTGTGAACGATTGCCATAATTATAAATATGCTTTAATGTCTATTGATTTTGGTTTTTGTGCTTGATGTGGATGGTCTTCACCAGCATAAACATGAACGTTTTTCAAGATTTGAGCTCCTAATTTATTTTTAGGAAGCATCCCTTTTACTGCTTTTTCTATCAAACGGGTAGAATCTCTGTCAAACAATTGTTGAGCAGTTAAACTTCTTTGTCCTCCCGGATAGCCTGTGTGACGAATGTATAATTTATCGTCCCATTTATTTCCGGTTAACTCTACTTTGTCTGCGTTCAATACCACTACATAATCTCCGCAATCTGCGTGAGGAGTAAAATTGGTTTTGTGCTTACCTCTTGCTAACTTGGCGATTCCTGACGCTAAACGCCCCAAACTCAAACCGGTAGCATCTACCTGAATCCATTCCTTCTGGGCTGATTCTTTATTAGCTGATAATGTTTTATAACTTAACGTATCCACTGTCTTGATTTTTAATTATTTACTTTGTAAGTGAAATTTCGGGTTGCAAATGTATAAATTCATTTTTACTTACACAAATGCTTTTCCACAATTTATTTTGTTTTATAAAAAAAGGAGCTCCGAGATTCGAAGCTCCTAATTCAAACTTTTAAATTGAAATTTATTTTACAACTATTTTCTTTGTAATTATTTCTTTTCCTGATTGGATTTTTACCATGTAAACTCCAGCCGGAAGTGAAGAAACATTAATTTGTGTAGTAGTTCCACTTGCTTTAACATTCAACACTTGTTGTCCTAAAGTATTGTAAACTGCAATGTTATTAATCTCTGATTTTGCTGCAACATTTACAATGTCTTTTGTTACAGTAGGATAAACTTCGATTGAATTAACGGCTACATCTTGTACTCCTAAATGAAATTCTCCTTCATAGAATTTGATGTTATCGATGAACATAGAAGAACTAGGGTCGGCAGAATAAAAGTCAAATCCATTAATTTTTCCTTGGAATAATGGATCATCTCCAAAAGGAATATCAATAATATTTCCACCTGCATCTTGCCAGAAATACTCTTCTCCGTCAAAGAAGATTCTACATGTATTATTATCCATATCATGTTGAACAGCAATATTGAACCATGTTTCTTCCGGATAAGGGAAAGAATATGCAGTTCCTCCTGATGCAAAATAGAAAGTTCCCGGATCTTGAGGTGATCCTTCTACAGTAGGGTCAAGTCCGATATATGACTGATATGCCCAGTTACCGGTAGTTCCCATGGAACCTAAATCGTGTTGTGCATTAAAGTAACCGGAAGCAAAAAACTCAATGTAGATATCCATTGAATATGTCCAAATCCCTCCTTGTTTCATTCCTACATCTAAAATTGCATCTTGAATTCCATTTCCTCCGATGTATCCGGCTTGTACTCCTTCTGAAGCATAGTCAGAAACTATTAAGATATTTTCATCTGCAATATCTATTTGACTCCAGTTTGTCCAATGCCCTCCAAAATAAGGTCCTAACGGATAATCTTCAAAGCCCTCAGTTAGCTGTGCATTTGCAGAAAGGCTAAACACTAGAGCTGTTGTTAATAAGTAAAATTTTTTCATAATTATTGCTTTTTATTAAATTAATTTAACAAAAGTACTAATTTTAGTAAAATACACAAACATAATTTGGGTTTTTATAAAAACTTTATGTTTTATTTTACATCAAACGCGTCACGAAGTACATTTCCAAAAATATTAAATGCTAAAACGAGAAACATGATAGCTAAACCGGGAAACAATGCCAAATGAGGTTCTCCGATTATGATATGAGCGTAATTTTCTTTAATTAAGCTCCCCCAAGAAGGCGTGGGAGGTTGTGCTCCAATTCCTAAAAAACTCAATCCGCTTTCAACTAAGATAGCAGCGGCAAAATTAGCCGCTGAAATTACAATAACCGGTGTGATGATATTGGGCATAATTTCTTTAAAGATAATTCGTCTGTCACTAAATCCTAAAGCTTTTGCTGCTTCAACAAATTCTTTTTCCCGGTAACTGATGAATTGTCCCCGAACTACACGTGCTACTTCTACCCACATTGTAAGTCCCACGGCAACAAATATTTGCCAAAATCCTTTTCCTAAAACTAAGGTAATCGCAATGACCAGCAATAAAGTGGGAATAGACCAAACCACATTAATCAACCACATAATAAAATCATCGACTTTTCCTCTATAATAACCGCCTATGGCACCAATCGGAATTCCAACAATTAAGGATATGAAAACAGCAATAAATCCTATTAAAAAAGAAATACGAGTGCCAATAATTAAACGAGAATAAAAATCTCGACCATAAGCATCTGTACCTAACCAGTAAGATTTTTCATAAATGAATTTTGATTCAATTTCTTCTTTAGAAATTTCTTTTTCTTTCCATTCTTTTAAAGGAAAACGAAGGTGTTCACCCTCCATTCCTTCTCCTAAATAGGGAATTATTTCAATAAAATCTTCTTCGATTTGATACGAATTAATTGCTACCAATTCTGTATCTATTTGCTTTCCAAAAAAGAAATCATTCCATGTTGTTTGAGGAGTATAATTCTTCAAGGGAACTTCTAAAGTCAATTGTGTGTAACCAATCGGTTTGTGAGCGAGAATAACGTTTTGTTGATTGGCATCTTTTACCTTATCATGAGACATCGCATAAGCAAACAAAGTCAACAAAGCAGCCAATACAATAATGAAAAAGGAAACAACTCCCAAAGGATTTTTTTTTATCTTCTGAATACCATTTCGGGTGAATGTTCCTGAATCCGTTCCCATTTTTATGGTCTATGAAATATCTTTTAAAATATTAATTGACTCTTCCAAATAAAAATCATTTGCTAAATTTTTATGCCAGACATTCCTTCTTTCTCGAAGAATTGTATCCTGCTCAAACCGAAGTAAATCTGCTTCCATAGGATGGATTTTCAATCGGGATTTATATTCATCCGTCGTATCAAATGTTTTTGATTTCAATTCTTTTTGTTTACGGTCGGCTTTGTATTTATCAATATTTAACGGAATTCTGTCAATTTTTTCTAATTCTTTGTAATAATGAGCAGCTTCATCAATTAGCTGTAAATATGCACTTTTGTTTAATCGGGCTTCACTTTTTGCTTTTATTTTTTCCAAATCATAAGTCGTTTCCCAAGGGTCAAATTTAGTTGCTTTAATCTGATCCCACGGCAAAGCGTCTTCTGAACTGGATTCGCTTATATTGGCATAAGTCAGTAAATCCGTCATTGTAATATCAGGTGTTACACCTCGTAATTGTGTAGAACCGCCATTTATTCGATAAAACTTCTGAATAGTCAATTTTAAAACACCTAATTCGTCCTGATTAAAAGTTCGTTGATCCAAAGGAGCAAAAGTCTGTACCGTTCCTTTTCCAAAGGTTTTATGACTTCCTACAATTATCGCTCGTCCATAATCTTGCATAGCTGCTGCGAAAATCTCCGAAGCTGATGCCGATAATTCATTAACCATGACAACTAAAGGGCCATCGTACAAGACAGTCGGGTCTTTATCTTCATGAATCCTTAATTGTCCGTCACTTCGTTTTACCTGAACAATCGGACCTTTTGGAATGAATAAACCTGCAATTTGAATAGCTTCCTCCAAAGAACCACCGCCATTGTAGCGCAAATCAAAAATAAGTCCTTTTATATTTTCTTTTTTTAATTCTTCTATTTCTTTAGCAATATCGTCCGATGGATCTCGACCGTTTTTATCATTGAAATTGGTATAAAATTCCGGCAAATAAATGATTCCGTATTTTTCACCATTGTCTTCAATAATTGCACTTCGAGCAAAGGCTTCATCCTGCTCAATCACATCTCGAATTAACACTATATCTTTTACCGAACCATCTTTCTTTTTAACGGTTAAAGTTACCTCTGTTCCTTTTTTTCCTCGAATATGACGAATTGCTTCATCCAACAACATTCCGACAATACTCACCGGTTCTTCTCCTTTTTGTTTTACATGAGTAATCTGGTCGCCAACTTCTAATTGTCCGTCTTTCCATGCCGGACCTCCAATCACTAATTCTACAATAGTTGCATAACCTTTTTTATCTTGCAAACGTGCCCCTATTCCTTCCAATTGACCGGATATATTCACATCAAAATCATCTTTGTCTTGCGGAGAGAAATAACTAGTATGCGGATCGTACCGCTCAGTAAACGAATTAATATAATAACTTAGGAATTTTTCCTTTTTGAGTTGTAATTGTCTTCGGAAAAAATCTTCTATATTTTCAGCTACTTTTTCCCGAGCTTCTTTTTCCAATTCAGCAAAAGGAAGATTCATTTTAGTAGAATCCTCCTGCAAACGAACTACTTCTACTAAAGTATTGTATTTCAAATATTTTCTCCATAAATCTTTAGCTTCTGCTTTATCTTTCGGATACTGAATTACATCATCACCAATCAATAATTCTTCATCTTCAGAAAAATCAAAAGGCTCTTTTAAAACTTCTTCAGAATATACTTTTGCTTCTTTGAATCGAATGAAAAGCGTATCAATCGTTGCATTATAAAATCGTAAATCCTGATTGTTGAAATAATCATCCAAATTATGAATATCTTTTACAAACTCATTATAATCAGTTTGCAATAAATATCTTTTATTCGGGTCAATTTTTTCCATATAATTAACGAATACCGCTTCAGAAAAACTATCGTTGATAATTTGAGGACGATAGTGCATATACGTCAACGTATTTTTCACATTTTTAATGATGGTTTTAATTTTCACATCATCAATGCCGCTTCCGGGTGTACAAAAGCAAAAAGCTAAAAAACACATAGACAGAAACGACAATAAAACAAATGTTTTTTTCATGAACATAATAAAATCCTTAGTTAAAAATAAGCAAATCACCTCGTTTAGTTTTTCAAAATGGAATTCTTAACTTTGGCGATTTAAACGGACAAATATAAATGAATTCAAAAGAAAAACCATTGATTCTTGTAACAAATGATGACGGAATCACAGCACCCGGTATCCGGGCATTGATTCAAATGATGAATGAAATCGGCGAAGTTTGGGTAGTAGCTCCTGATAGCCCACAAAGCGGAATGGGTCATGCCATTACGGTTGATTCTACTTTATTCTGTGAAAAAGTAAAAATTGATGATGGGATTCAATGTGAGCGGGAATGGGCATGTTCAGGAACTCCAGTGGATTGTGTAAAATTGGCTTTAAGCAAAATCCTTCCTCGTCGTCCGGATTTATGTGTTTCGGGAATTAATCACGGTGCTAATTCTTCGATTAATGTTATTTATTCCGGAACGATGTCAGCCGCTGTTGAAGCCGGTGTAGAAGGAATTCCGGCTATTGGTTTCTCACTTTGTGATTTTTCGTATAGTGCTGATTTTTCTGCAGCTGAAAAATTCATTAAAAAAATTGTACAGGAAGCTTTTCAGCAAAAAACACCTAAAGGAATGGTTCTCAATGTAAACATTCCAAAATTAAGCGAAGAAGAAATCAAAGGAATTAAAATTTGTCGACAAGCAAAAGCAGCTTGGGTAGAAAGTTACGATGAACGTAAAGACCCGAGAGGAAGAACTTATTATTGGCTGACCGGGAAATTTGAAAATCAAGACAAAGGAAAAGATACCGATGAATGGGCTCTGAGCGAAGGTTATATTTCGGTTGTTCCGGTTCAATATGATTTAACTGCTTATCATTTTATTCCGGATTTAAATCATTGGAATTTATAGTTTTTTGTGAAATCATTATACAAAAGGTAAAATTCACTCTTTAAATCAACTCTCAAAATAAGCTTTTGGTTGAATGTTTTTATGGATTCCACTCTGATATAATCTATAAGAAAATCCGGGATGAATGGAGTAAGCTCCTATTTCTCCTTTTTTATTCACTGCAATATAAGCTACTTGAAAATCTTTTCGTTCGGGTTGTTTTTTCATAATCCGATGAATGGCTTCTTCACAAGCTTTTTGAGGAGATTTCCCTTGTCGCATCAACTCAACAATTAAAAAAGAACCAACCGTTTTCAATACTTCCTCTCCTACTCCGGTTGCAGTTGCTGCACCAATTTCATTATCCACAAATAATCCGGAACCGATAATCGGTGAATCCCCTACTCGTCCATGCATTTTATAAGCCAGTCCGCTCGTAGTACAAGCTCCGGAAAGTGTTCCGTTTTTGTCCATCGCTAACATTCCGATGGTATCGTGATTTTCTATATTAATAATCGGTTTGTATTCTGATTTTTTCTTCCATTCTTCCCAAGCTTTTTTGGATTTTTCGGTTAATAAATTTGTCCGTTTAAATCCTTCTGAAATGGCAAATTCTTCTGCTCCTTTTCCGGCAAGCAAGACATGAGGTGTTTTTTCCATTACTTTTCGAGCAACTGAAACAGCATTGACTATATTTTGCAGAAAAACAACTGAACCATAATTTCCCTTTTCATCCATAATGCACGCATCCAAACTCACTCTCCCTTCTCTATCGGGCAATCCGCCGTATCCTACCGAAGAATTATTTGGATCTTCTTCCTCCACATTACATCCTTTTTCGACTGCATCTAATGCCGAACCGCCTTGTTGTATAACTTCCCAAGCTCTTTCACTTGCATTCGGAACGTTCCAGGTAGCAATAACCAAAGGATAATTTTCTTTATTTACCTGCTGATTTTCATTGATTTCTGACAATGATTTTCCCAATACATTTACTCCAACTCCCAAACTTAAACCTGAAAGTGCTGATTTCTTTATAAATTTTCTGCGGTTCATACTATTTTATTCTTTTGGTTTTAAAATTATCTTATTCGATATTTATAACTCACATTTTTTCTACTACATCTTTGTAAAGAATTATAAAAATCACATATAGTATAATTTTAACAATTAATCTCTCAAGTTGCTAATATAATGAAAATCATTAGATTTCATTTAAAAATTCAGCCTTCAAGTAATCTCTTAATTATTTCTTCATCTGAAAGAAATATTTTCGTTTCATCAAAAAAAATTTCAGAATTCATCGGAATTTTTGGTTTTGAAACTTCTTTAAATAAAGACGAGGCCGAAGCATGGATTTCCATAAATCCGTTTTTTTTAAATAAATGTACATTTTCGGGAGTAATTCCGCCGCCGGGCAAAATAGTTAGCTTATTTCCGGTTAATTTTTTTAATTGAATCAATAAATTCAATCCTTTTTCTGCCGAGCTTGCTTGCCCTGAAGTCAAAATTCTGCTTACACCTAATTCGATTAATTCTTCTAACGATTGAAAAGCATCGTTTGTCAAATCAAAAGCACGATGAAAAGTAAATTCCAGAGGTTTTGAGATTTCTATTAATTCCTTTGTTCGCTCTTTATCAATACGATTATCCAAAGTTAAAACGCCTGAAACAATACCTTTATAACCCATTTTTTTACAAATTTCAATATCGGTTTTCATCGTTTCAAATTCAAAATCGGAATAAACGAAATTTCCGCTCCTCGGACGAATCAACACGAAAAGAGGAAGAGATGTTCTTTCTATCGCTTCTTTTAATAATCCGTAAGAAGGTGTTATGCCGCCCACGGCTAATTCCGAACAAAACTCAGCACGATGAGCTCCTGCTCTTTCAGCATTTAAAAGGGAATGTAATGAGGAAGTACAAATTTCTACTAACAAAAGAATCGTTTTAAAAGTGATAAAAATAACAACTTTTAAAATCATTTGTCATAAAAAAAGTGGAGGTTTTTAACTAAATCTCCACTTTTATCTAATTTCCCAAAAGTTCCACTAACAACAATTTGCTTCGGAAGCGCATGAAACAGGTTTTTTATTTTCCTTCCATTCTTTCATTCCGCCTAAATAATTTTTCAAATTCGTAAATCCGTTTTTTTCTAAAATCGAGCAGGCAAGAGAGGAACGATAACCGGATTGACAATGAACAATCCATTCTTTATTCTTGTCCAATTTATTTAAATTATCCTGAAGCGTCCCCACAAAAAGATGAATTGCTCCTTCAATATGTCCGTCATCAAACTCAGATTGGTTACGAACATCTATAATCTGAACACCTTCTTTTCCGACATAATTTTCAAAATCCTGAATACTTATACAATGGGATGAAACTAATTCAATTTCCAAATCCGAAATGTTGGAAACATATCCATACATTCCATCTAAACCAATTCTCATCAATTTACGAGTCAAGTCTTCCATTTGATTTTCATCTGCAATCAATATAAATTGCTCTTGATAATCCAAAACCCAACCCATCCAGGTTGAAAAAGAATTTCCATTTTGAATGCTTAATGTTTTCGGTAAATGTCCTTTTGCAAAATCAGAATTTGTTCGGGTATCGATTACTGTCATTCCGTTCTGATAAGCTCTTAGGAATTCTTCTTTTGTTAATTTCTTATGTTTTGGAACTTCAGTTAACAAAGGTCGATTGACTTTGTTCAACTTTTTCATCATAGCAAAATATTTTGGTGGTTCCGGTTGTCCATCCAAAAGATTTTCAATGAATTCTGCTTCTTTTTCCTCGTATTGCAATGCCCAATTTCGTATTTTTTCATAGCCAACTGTTGAACTACTTACAGCACCCAAAGCTTTTCCACAAGCAGAACCCGCTCCATGTGCCGGCCAAACCTGAATATAATCCGGAAGTTGGGCAAAACGTTGCAAAGATTGGTACATTTGTTTGGCACCCTCTTCTTTTGTTCCTTGAATTCCGGCTGCTTTTTCTAATAAATCCGGACGACCAACATCTCCTACAAAAACAAAATCACCGGTAAAAATCATCACAGGCTCATCAGATGCCGGATGATCGGTCAGAATAAAGCTAATACTTTCCGGCGTATGCCCCGGTGTATGCATCACTTCTAAACTTAGATTTCCAACTTTAATAAGACTTCCATCTATCAAACCAATATGTGGAAATTCATATTGCCAATCCGGACCTCCTTCATCAGATAGATACATCTCTGCTCCGGTTACAGCTGCCAATTCCCTTGAACCACACAAATAATCAGCATGAATATGCGTTTCAGTAATGTGAGTGATTTTCAAATTGTTTTTATGTGCAATTTCTAAATAAGTATCAATATCACGTTTTGCATCAATTACAATTGCTTCACCGCTTGCTTGACAACCTATCAAATAACTTCCCTGCGCTAAACTTTTGTCATAAATGTGTTCAAAAAACATAATTTCTATTTTAGGGATGTAAATATCCGATATTTATTTTTTTTATACAGAAAATTTGTCAAGATTAACAATTTTTGGCTGTAATTTGATTTCTGTTTTCATTGAATTAGTTACCAAACAATTTTCACTTGATTTTTCAAATACTCTTTTTGCTTTCTCGGCATCCTTAGTGGGATTAACCAACTTTAAACGAGGGAAAATCTCAGCTTCTGTAATTAAAAACTTTCGTTCAGGGCGTTCCAATTTGATTCGGGTTGTACATTCAAAGCTCTCAAATTCTAATTTTGAATTTTCAGCAATTGCCAAAAAAGTTGTCATAAAACAACTGTTAATTGCTGCTGCATAAAAATGTTCCGGTGACCAAATGTTGGGAACACCACCTGCAAATTCCGGAGGTGTAGCACACTCAATTGTTGTATCTAATTCAGGTGAAGAAACCTCACCAATTCGCCCTTCTTTCCATTTCAAATCTACCTGATAAAAATGCGTTTGTTCCATTGTCTATATTTTTAAATTATTCATTGACAAAATTAAGTCCTGTAAAAAAGCTAAACAGTTACTTTGGTTACATTCAGGTTTTAATAAAAATTATTGTTTTATTTTTTCAGGAATTCAAATTTTATTCTGCATTATACTCTTTTGAATCCTTATATTTGTAGCTAATCTAATTAAAAATTATGCCCGGATTTGAGGTTTTTGGAGAAGAAGAATTCCAACATATTCAAGATGTTATGGATTCAGGGATTTTGATGCGTTATAATTTTGATTTACAAAGAAATAAACATTGGAAAGCTAAAGAA
>JAVFAE010000036.1:0-13059 GCA_034002605.1 Weeksellaceae bacterium
CTTCCATACGGTTGGGCTGACTTATTTTTTCACCTCCTGAACGAGAAGGCCAGTGATTAACTAAAAATGTGATTTCTTCTCCATCCAGTTAACCGCTTACTCTCAAAATATCCCGAGTATATATTCTTCTTCCTGAATCTTGTCTATAAATGAAAATCGGATAGGATTTTGCCAAAGTTACTTTAAAACGACTTTTTTGATACATTAAAGCTAAATCAATCCCACGCGCATCAAAAGAATTAAAATGAATAACTTCATAACCATAAGGTTGTAACAAAGGTTGATTCGCTAAATCTTCTACCACTTCTCGGGTTTCAACCTCACTTAAACCTACAATAACAGGAGCAGAACCGGATTCTTCTCTACCGACTTGATAAATTACTTTTGCTAATTGATGAAGTTTTCGTTCTTGTTTTTCCCGACTCCAAGCTTTATTACCTTTTGGGGAGAACTCATCTTCTTGTAAAATTAAATAACGAAAAACCTTTTTCCCTTTTAAGTTTTCATAAGTAAATTCTCCGCTAAAATGTTCAGATTCATAATTGTCCATTTCTGATTTCGGAATTTGAATGTGGTATTCCGGGTCATTTGGCTCTTTTGTTCCATCAATATAACCTACGGAAACTATGGTGTCAAATAAATTTTCCACATTGTAAAAAGCAATAGTAGCAGCCTGGTAGTTTTTCTGGGCATTACTGTTTGTTGAAAATAAAAATAATAATAAAAAAACGAAGGATAATGAATGATTAGTTTTATACATTGTAACTATTTTATAAATTTGCAGATTGAAACTTTTTGCAAAGTAAAGATAAAAATTCTTTAAATGAATAAATTATTATTAAGTATGTGCCTTATGACCTTAATGGGAATTAATCTCATAGGCCAGATCAAAATTTCGGGAATTGTGAAAGACAGTTCAACTGAAAATGAGATTTACAATCTGAACGTATTAATGGTAGAAACAGGCGAAACAGTCCAAACAGACCGAATCGGGTACTTTCAGTTTGTCGATGTTCAAGCAGGATATTATACTATCAAAATTTCAGGTATCGGCTACCAAACTACAGAAAGAAAAATCCAAGTGGGTGATGTTTCGATAGATATGGGCGATATTTTAATTGTGTATAATCCGTCGAGAGACAGCATGGGAATTATTACATTAAGCGATGATGAACTGGATGCTGATGAGTCTTCGGCTCAATCTTCGGCAGGTTTATTACAATCTTCCCGAGATGTTTTTAATCGAACAGCCGCTTTTGAATTAGGAAGTTACTGGTTTAAAGTTCGAGGATACGATAACAAATACAGCGATGTGTTTTTTAACGGAATCCGAATGAATAAAATCAATAATAACCGGGTAAATTTTGGAGATTGGGGAGGTTTAAATGACGTAACCCGTTATCCATTTGAACAAACAACCGGTATTGAACCTTCAGATTTTGCATTTGGAAGTGCGGGAGGTGTAACGTATTATGATACTCGTCCCTCTCAGATGCGAAAAGGAACAAGCTTAGCTTATTCTTTTGGAAACCGTTCTTATAACCAAAGAGTTTTGGCAACCTATAATACCGGACTTATGGACAACGGTTGGGCGTTTATGGGGTCAGTTGCCAGACGTTGGGCGCAAGAAGGGGTAATTGAAGGAACTTTTTATGATTCTTGGGCTTATTATTTAGGAATTGAGAAAAAAATCAATAACCAGCATACTTTAAACTTAACTGCTTTTGGTTCTCCAACACGTAGAGCCGGAAGCAGCCCGAACACACAAGAAATCTATGACCTGATGGGAAAAGATTATAATGCATATTGGGGATGGCAGGATGGAGAAAAACGAAATGAAAGAGTTCGTAAATTCCATGAACCAGTATTTATGTTGACTCACCATTGGAACTTTAACGAAAAATCCAAATTATTAACCACGATTTCTTACCAATTTGGAAAAGACAGCCGCAGCCGATTGGACTGGTACAGAGCCAATAACCCATCTCCATCTTATTACAGAAATGCACCGAGCTATTACGAATTCAGAGGTGAACCACAATCAAAAATTGATGAAGTAACTAATTTATGGTTGAACGATTCTTCTTATTCACAAATTGATTGGGCTTCTCTTTATGAACAAAATCAAAGTCCGGGAAGTGCATCCTATGTATTGGCAGGTGATGTGAACGAAGATAAAATCTGGACTTTTTCTTCTTTATTTAAAACCAATTTGGCAAACGATATTAAATTAACAACCGGAGTTAGTTATCAAAATACAAGATCACATTTGTACAGAGAAGTATTGGATTTATTGGGAGGAAATTATTTTCTAAATCATAATTCTTTCCAGAATGTTTATTACAATATTGATGAAGATCCAGAAAGACGAGTTTACAAAGGTGATAAATACCAATATAATTATGAAATTGACCATACAAAAGCAGACTTATTTGCCCAAGCCGAAGTTACTTTGGGTAAATTTGACTTGACTTTGGGAGGTAAAGCAGTTTATACTTCTGTTTTCAGAGATGGAAATTACCGTCATGAACAGTATAAAGATAATTCAAAAGGAAAAAGTAAAACCTATACTTTCTGGGATTTTGGAGCAAAAATGCAATTATTGTATGAATTAAACGGACGAAATTTCTTCCAATTAAACGGAATGTACGCTACGTATGCGCCAACTACCGATGAAATTTTCCCGAATGCAAGATCCAATGATTACACCATTGACAATAATAACTTCGTAAGTGGAGAGCATAATTTAACCAGCACAAAAATTGCATCAGCCGATTTTAGTTATATTTTGCGTTTGCCAAGAGTAAAAGCAAGAGCAACAGGTTTTTACACAAAATTCTTTGATGATTATAAAAAGAACTTCGGATATATTGACGAAGGACAAGGAAGCACTAATCTATTTGGAGCTGAATATATTTACAATATTGATAAACAATTCATAGGAGGAGAATTTGCGATTGAAGCACAAATTACGACAACAGTTACAATAAATGCAGTAGCTTCTTTAGGTCAATTTACGTATTCTAATAACCCGACTTATCAACGTTTTTCAGACAGTAATGCCGCTATTGAAGTAGAAGGTGACCTTCCGGTAGCTGTTGGAGCAACAGAGCCTATGATAACTTATTTGAAAAATTATAAAGTAGCAGCCGGGCCACAACAAGCATTTTCAATAGGATTTCAATACCGAGATCCTAAATTTTGGTGGGCAGGAGCCAGTGTAAATTATTTGGGAAGCAACTATTTAGATCCGGCACCGTACAGAAGAACTCCCGCTATTTACGGTAGCACAGATGAAGTACTCAATAATGAGGAGATGGGAGTTTTGAAAGAGTTTTTGGGACAAGAAAAATTCTCAAATGAATTCATGTTGAACATTAATGTAGGTAAAACCTTTAGAATAGGAAAGTATTTTATGGGAATCAGTGCAAATGTGAACAATGTTTTGGATAACAGAGATTATATTTCCGGAGGATTTGAACAAACACGAATCGGTAATATCAACACCGTATTGGAGAATCCACTTTCCAAAAAAGTATTTGCACCAAAATACTGGTACGATACAGGACGTTCTTATTTTATTAATGCTTTCTTTAGATTCTAATTTTTATATAAACGAATAAATCAAATAACGATGAATACAATCAAAAAAATTCAATTTACTTTAATGGCAGCTTTGATGCTTTTTTCCATCAATTCTTGTGTTGAAGACGACGATTGGTCAATACCGCCAATGGCTACGTGCAATGATACTTGGCAGACCAACTTGAGCTTAGAAGAACTTTATTCTATGGTAAATACTGCCAATGGACAAATTTTATCTTTCGACGAAGAAAAAATTATAGAAGGATATGTTGTCTCAAGTGATAGCACAGGTAACTTCTTCAAAACAGTATCCATTCAAAACAGTATTTCTGACCCAACTTACGGAGTTCAGGTAGAGATGGACAAAACCAATTTATTCAGAAATTTCCCTCTTGGTTCAAAAATCAGAGTAAACCTAAAAGGATTGAACGTAGGTTATGACCGAGGTATGCTGAAAGTGGGTGAAAATTATGTAGATAACTACGGAAATACACGTGTAGGACGTATGGCCGAATTCAGAGTGAAAGACCATGTAAAACTTTCATGCAATGATTTCCAGAATATTGTTCCGGTTGAATTCAATAATTTTACTGAACTTTTTAACAATGGAGTATTTAATACTTTAGTAACGATTCATAACGTTCAATTTGCGGATAGCGAATTAGGAACAACTTATTCTGACGTAGTCGGACAACAAACTGTTGATAAAAAATTAGTTGATTTAGATGGCAAAAACCTGAAATTACGAAACAGTAATTATGCAACTTTTGCCGGAGAAATGGTTCCACAAGGAAGCGGAAGCATCACCGTAGTTGTAAGTGCATACGACACAAATAATAACGGAGGAATTACGCCAAGTGAATACCAGGTTTATATCCGAGACACCAATGATGTTAAATTTGATAATCCTCGTATAGGTGGAGGCGGAGAAGAACCAGAGCCGGGAACTTATGAATATTTTGCTTGTTTGAATGAAAATTTTGAATCTTACAGTGTGGATTTTGAAAACTTTACAAAATATGAAAACATCGCTAAAGTTGGTACACGTAAATGGAGAATAACAGAATTCAGCAACAATAAATACATACAAGCTACAGCTTTTGGATCATCCACCAGCATGGTTTCTTATTTTGTTGTTCCGGTGGATTTCACCAATGCAGATTCTTTCTCTTTCAAAACCAAAGACGGCTACAATAACGGTGATCCTTTAAAAGTATTTTATTCAACTAACTATATTCCGGGAGGTGATAATACCAATGCAACTTTGAATAATATCACTTCTTCTTTCACAATTTCAACCGGAAACACAAATACTTACGGAGCAGATTTTATTGATTCAGGATCGTATAGTTTAGCATCACTAAGCGGAAACGGTGTAATTATTTTTGCTTATGAAGGAGGTGGAAATGGCGGAACTACAACGACAATGCAAATTGATGATATTCGTATTGTAAATTTAGATGACCCGAATTGTGATAATGGAGGCGGAGAAGAACCGGAACCACCACAACCACCAAGTGGAGACGCAGCACCTTTATTTGCAGGATATGATTTTGAAGATTGGAGTACTTTCTTAGGTGGTTTAAATTCATTTGGAATTAAATCCTATGCTAATCAAAGTACAGGAACCGGAGTGGACGGAAGCGCATCGTTGCATATCTTAGGCACACCAACGGCTAATGATTATGTATTCACGACTTTTGCACCGACAGGACTTACTTCTTCTTATTCAAAAGTTACTTTCTACATGAAAGGAACTTCAGCAAAATCAGTTTCGTTGAATTTATATATTGATGATACAACCTATTATAAATTCAATTTAGGAACTATTACTTCAAGCACAACCATTCAAGATGCAGGAAATAATCAATATACAGGAACCATCAACACCAATGGTGAATGGGTTCAGATTACCTTGGACTTATCCGGTATCAATGATTTAAATGTGAGCAATACATCAGGAAACTTATTTGCATTGAAAGTAGGTAAAGATGCAGCTTATGATTTACATTTTGATAATTTTACAATTGAATAACAAGTAGAAAATAAAGTTAAAAGACCGCTTTTTGCGGTCTTTTTTTATGAATATACGTAGCGGTTACATCAAATATTTCTATATAAAAAACCACAAGATTTACGACTCACCAAAGAGCACAAAGTGCTAAAGTATTATTTCCGTATTTCTTGTGGTTTTAAGTTGTCATAAGCTCAATTATAGAGCCTTACAGTTTGTTTAAACCGTTTGAAAGTCTTTTTCTAAATGAACGGATTTTGGAAAAAGAATATTATTTTCCAGATGAATGTGTTTATGTAAATCATCTTCAAACTCCTGAATCATTTGAAAAGCTACTCGGTAAGTGTTGCAACCATCGTCCGGAACAGTATAAGCATTAGACAGAGCCGATATTTTCTCGAAACGTTCTCCTTCTGCTGTATGTTCATGCATCATCATATTTACAGGATTCTCAACACTTCCAAAGTGAGGTCTTTCAAAGTCGGTATTGGAATTTTTTGCATCAACCATAGTTCGGATAAATGGGAACAATATAGTTTCTTCTTTTACCATGTGGTCGCCTAAATCCTGAATGGATTCGCTGAACAAGTCTTTTATTTCAAACAATTCCGGATGTCTTCCACCGTGGACATTACACAATTTTTCCAAAAAAGCAAAAATCACCGGTGATTTTTCTTTAACATACCGATGATGCGTTTTTTCCACATAATCAGCTAATAAATCCAATGGCCAAGAAGTAAAATCTATATTTTCATTTCCCGACTTTGGAAGACTTTCCAATTCGTTATATACTTTATTTTGGTCAATTCCTTTATCTGCACAAGCATCTTCAATTGTTCTGTTGCCTTTACAGCAGAAATCAATTCCAAATTTTTTAAATACTGCGGCTGTTCTGAAATCTTCAGAAACCATCGCTCCGATTAGGTCATTTTTTATGTTCATTTTATGAATTTATTTGGGGTTATTCTTTGGTTCGTAAAAAAGCGATTTGAGTGTCCACCTTTTCTACTAAATCACTGACTTTTGATTGTTCTAAAAGTTGGACATAATCTCTTTTTATATCTTTAAATTTATCATGAAGCGGACAAGGATGCTCTTCCGAACATTCACTTAAGCCCAAAGCACAAGATGTGAAAAGATGAATTCCGTCAATTTCTTTTACGATATCGGCAATCGGCATTGCCAAATTGGCAGCACTTAAATAAAAACCGCCGGTAGGACCTTTTAATGACTGAACAAGTCCTTTTTTTCCTAAATCCTGCAAAATTTTTGCAATAAAATATTGAGGAGAATCAATTCCTTTTGCAATAGCTTTTACGCTTATTTTGCTTCCGTCTTGCGTTTGTTGAGCAATATAAATTATAGCTCGAATTGCATATTCACATGTCTTTGAAAACATAAAGTTATTTTTAGTGAGGCAAATATAAATGAATTGAACAAATAAAACACTTTTTTATCTTTTAAAAAGATGTGTTTTTTGAATTTTAAATGAGAAATTAAAATAATAAATTGATTTTCAATAAATTGAAAAATAGTTAAAATTTGTTAAATAATTTTAATCAAACTTTTAATAAATTGAAGAAGTTGTTTTAACGGAAACGGTCAAAATTTCTTTTTCGTTTTTCAAGAAATGCATTCCGACCTTCTTCTGCTTCATCAGTTCCATAAGCTAAGCGTGTGGCTTCTCCCGCAAAAACCTGTTGCCCGACTAAACCGTCATCAATAAGATTAAAAGCAAATTTCAGCATTTTTATGGCAGTAGGTGATTTGGTCAAAATTTCCTGTGCCCAATCAAAAGAAAATTTTTCTAATTCATCATGAGGAACAACCGCGTTGACCATTCCCATTTCAAAAGCTTCTTGAGCGGAATAATTAAGACCTAAAAAGAAAATTTCGCGTGCTCTTTTCTGTCCGACTTGCCGAGCCAAATAAGCTGAACCAAATCCACCGTCAAAACTGGCAACATCTGCATCGGTTTGTTTAAAAATGGCGTGTTCTTTAGAAGCAATCGTCATATCGCAAACTACATGCAAGGAATGCCCTCCACCAACAGCCCAACCGTTGACAACTGCTATTACAACTTTGGTAGAAAAACGAATTAAACGCTGAACTTCTAATATATTCAAACGACCAATCCGATCTTCTCCTTCGTAACCTTTTTTTCCACGGACTCTTTGGTCTCCTCCGGAACAAAAAGCCCAACCCTTATCTTTGGGAGAAGGTCCTTCGCCGGTTAGTAAAATCACACCGATTTCCCGATTCTCTTCAGCAAGTGTGAATGCATCTAATAATTCAAAAACGGTTTTTGGACGGAAAGCATTGCGAACTTCCGGACGGTTAATAGCGATTCGGGCGACACCGTCACATTTTTTAAAAGTAATGTCTTCATATTTTTTTAGGGTTTCCCACTGGATTGTACTCATTGTTATTTTGATTTTAAAATTAAATGCTGTTTTTAATTGAAAATAGCAATCGCAAAGTTAGAATAAAACGTTTAAAAAATCATTTTTATGACAGAAAGAAGTGTAAAGGAAAATTTAGGCTTATTTGAAATTTCATAAATAATTCCTACTTTTCCGAACAAATAAAAATATTCTTATGAAAAAATTACTACTCAGTAGCTTATTTGCAGGTTTAAGTGTAATGAATTTTGCACAAGATTACTTAAAATCGGACTATGTAAAAAGCAAAACAGAATCGAACTCCGGAAAAATTAAATTTTTAGCGTTTACTCCTTCTTCATTAATTTCAATAAATGAATCAGAAGCTGTGTTGAAGAATATTCTTCACACAACTAATGAAAATAAATTGGAAGAAATAAAACGGGAGAACGACCCTTTTGGCGGAACTCACATTCATTATAAACAATATTATAAAGGAACAGAAGTTTTGCATCATCATTATGCGGTTCATACAAAAAATGAAATTATTCATTCGGTCAATGGATATTTTAATGATGTTACGATTCCGATTTCTGTTTCTTCTTTAAAAACACCAACTGAAATTTATGAATTAGGATTAACTTACCTGGAAAATTCATATTTATTTTTAGAAGGAAAAACGCCTAAGAGTAGATTAGTTGTTCTCACAAAAGATTTAAATTCTAAAAAAGAAGACCGTTATGTATATGTTTTCCCAATGATTTCGATTAACCCAAATCGTTTTGAAAATGTATATTTAGATGCTTTGACCGGTGAGGTTTTGCGAAAAGAAAGCTTATTTCTTCAACACACTACAAAACAAATGGTTTGGACAGAAGAACAATGGGATTATTTAAATAAAATAAAAGTAAACACAAAGCAATCGCAAAGTTTTATTCCGTTTGTTTTGGATGTCGGAAATGCAGAAACGAGATACAGCGGTTTGCAGGAAATCGAAACTTTAAATACAGAGCAAGGTTTTCTTTTACAGGATGAGGATCGTTATTTACAAACCAAAAATTTTGGACAGGATTATTTGGTCGTTGTATTTGGGATAGTCTTTGGAATGGGGGTAGAAGAAATTATGGATTTAGCAGAAAATTATGTGGATGAAGACAATAATTGGACTTCAGAAGAATATGCTACAACTAAAGATGATGGTGCTTTGGAAGCACATTGGGCATTTTCTCAAACCTATGATTTTTTTAAAACTGAATACGATCGGGACGGATTTGACAATGAAAATTCGGAAGTTGTCTCTTTTATTCATACTACTTTTTTTGGAAGTCCGCTGAATGCGGCTTGGATGAGTTTATCTGCTATAGATCCGGAATTAACCGGTGGTTTTATGTTCATTGGAGATGGTGATTATAATTCAACGACTCAAACCGGAAGTTATGATATTTTTGCACCGATGGATGTTATCGCTCATGAATATGCACATGGAGTGGACAGTGCAGCAGGTGGATTAGTATATGAAAGAGAATCCGGAGCTTTAAATGAAGGGTTTTCTGATATTTGGGGAGCGAGTATTGAAGCCAAACAAGCACCGGAAAAACAGAGATGGATAATGGGAGAGGATTTTGTTATGATAGAACCTGCTGGAATCCGCTCTTTGGAAGCTCCTAAAATGTTTAATCAACCGGATACCTATCAGGGAACCTATTGGGTAGATGCTTCGGAGAATTGCACACCAAGTGAAGACAATGATAATTGTGGTGTTCATACTAATTCCGGTGTTTTGAATTATTGGTTTTATTTGATTTCGGATGGAGGAGCCGGAACAAATGACAATGGTTATGAGTACGAAGTTAGTGGTTTTGGAATAAAGAAAGCAGCAGATTTGGTCTATTCTACTCAGTTAAATTACATCCAATCTCAATCGAAATTTGAGGATGTACGTGATTATACTCTTCAAGAAGCAGCTGTGCTGTATGGAGAAAATTCAGAAGAGGTAACTACTGTGTTTAACGCATGGTGTGCCGTGGGTGTAACAACGGGAGAAGCTTGTGATAATATGAAGACAATAAATTTGTCAGAGAATTCAAATGGAATTTATCCCAATCCGGTTTCGAATATATTGTATCTCAATTCGGATAAAAATACGGTATGGGAAAATTATAAAATTACCAATACAGCCGGGCAAATCGTCTTACAAGGAAGTTTGAAACAACAGGAAATTCAGGTTTCTGCTCTGCCAAAAGGCGTTTATGTTTTGACTTTAAAGTCCGGAACTTCAGTTCAGAATTTTAAATTTGTTAAAAAATAAAAACAAAAAAGGAGTTCATAATTGAGCTCCTTTTTCTTTTCAGAGTATTTCTTTAAATTAATAATTGTAAAATTCTCTTCCTGAAAAGTGAAAATTGGCTTCAATTTCAGCATTCTCATCACTGTCAGAACCATGAATCGCATTGGCATCGATTGAAACGGCGTATTTTTTACGGATGGTTCCTTCTGCGGCTTCTTGCGGATTAGTTGCACCAATCAAAGTTCTGAAATCTTCAATTGCATTATCTTTTTCCAAAACAGCGGCAACAATAGGACCGGATGTCATAAATTCAACTAAATCTTTGAAAAAAGGACGTTCTCTGTGTACAGAATAAAAATTCTCAGCATCGGTTTGTGACAATTGAGTCAATTTCATTGCTTTAATTCTAAATCCAGCATGGGAAATATCGGCTAAAATATTTCCAATGTGCCCGTTTTTTACTGCATCGGGCTTAATCATAGTAAGGGTAATTTTTCCTGCCATTTTATTTATATTTTTTCAGCGGCAAAAGTAGTCAGTTTTTATTAAAACTAAAAAGATAGAAGAAAATGAATTATTATCTGTAAATCAAAGGTGCATATATCGATTGACTGAAATCGAGTTCTTTTTTATAAACAACCATGGTTTTTTTTACATTTTCTTCAAGTTTAACGACTTCTATATAAGGATTTTCTTTTTTACTGAATAGATTGTAAATATAAATTTCATAGGATTCTCCATCTAAAATTCCTTTTGTTACTAAGGTCTTGTTGGAAGAACGTTCTTGAGCAATTAGTTGCTTATAGGGTTCGGATGATTCAAATTCTTGAATGGATAAAAATCGACCTAAAAAAGATTCTTGATTGTTTTTATACTCAAAAACTTTAATGGTATTATTTTTTGAAAGACGAACTTCATAATCCCAATCTTTTTCTTTTAAAGTAAACAACACGATGTCTTGGCTCGGATAATAAGGACGAGGTTCATATTTTTCTAAATTTACAGTATAATGAACCGGAAAACTATAATACATATTTACTGTTTCTCCCGATTTTAAACGTGCCGGACGAATCATGGGTAAATTATCCGAAATGGAATTCAATGATTTGATGAGTGCATTTGCTAATAAAGGATGGCTGTTTTCAGTAGCATTTATACCGAGAATAATACCTTCTTTTGAGAAAATAAATTGAATTTCAGCCGTCGCTTTGGCTAATTGATGCTCTACCATTACAGATTCAAATCCGATAAGTTTTTGAGATAATAAATCGGTAAGTTTCTGAGTAATGCAAGCCTGCATATTCTTCTTTTTCTTTGGATTTATGTTTTCACAACCCGGGAAAATAGGCATTTCTTTTACATCTTTTTGAATGTATAAATTTTGTTTCTGTGAAAAAACAGAACTAAAAAAAAGAAAAATAAATAATATACTGATAGATTTCTTCATAAGGCACTAAACAAAGATAATCGGTTTTGTTGGGAAAGAAGGGATTTTTACTTGTTTTTTTGTTAAAATAAATAAATATTTTTTTATTTCTAATGAAATGATTTACATTTGTCAGAATAAAAGCTATTATGTAGCTTTTCATAGGTTTAGGTTGGTTAAAGTTAACACCTCTTTCAAATAAGGAAGAGGTGTTACTTTTTTTTATAGAAAATTAAATGGCTTTAAATTTAGTAAGCCTAATAAATTAGAAGATAAGTTCTTTCAGAGTGTTTTATTGTAAAAATTTACTGATTTCATTAAAAAAATCCTTAGGATTTTCGGCATGTAACCAATGTCCTGCATTAGAAATTGTTTTAATTTCAGCTTGTGGGAAATGTGAAAAAATTAGTGGAAAATCCTCATCCATAATGTAATTTGATTTTCCTCCACGTAAAAATAAAGTCGGTTTATCAAATTTACCTTCGGTTAAATTCCCACCGATTAAATCATTATATTTTTCAGTTAGAACTTTTAAATTAAAACGGAAAGCATATTTCCCATCTTCTTTCAGGTAAATATTTTTCAAAAGAAATTGTCGGACACTGAATTCCGGAATATATTGTTGAAGGACTTCATCAGCTTCACTTCGTTTTTTAATTTGTTCAAAATCAACGGAATTTAATGCTTTTATGATACCTTGATGATGAGGCGGATAAGGTTTTGGAGCCATATCGGCAACAATTAATTTATCCAAACGTTCCGGAAATTGATAAGAAAATTCGATTACAACTTTTCCACCCAAAGAATGACCCAGTAAAAAACAACTTTTTATTTGATGAAAATCCAAATAATTTAAAATATCATTTGACATATCAGAAAACTGAACTTCATCTGAATGAAAACTTCTCCCGTGATTGCGCAAATCCACAGTATGAACAGTAAAATATTCAGCAAATTGTTTGGCAAGTGTTCCAAAATTATCCGATTGACCAAAAAGACCATGGAAAATCAAAAAATGTTGTGGATGATTTCCGGTAATTTTGCTGTGTAAAATGGAATTCATAACTCAATAATTTTATTTTCGGTTAGCGGATTCAATTCGTTTCAAATAAGCTTGAATCGTGTTTTCAAATCCCATATAAATAGCTTCAGAAATGAGTGCATGACCAATTGAAACTTCTGAAATTTCCGGAATTTGCTCAATGAAATAGTGTAAATTATCCAAACTCAAATCATGCCCGGCATTCAATGCCAATCCATTTTTAAGTGCTACATCAGCAGTTTTCCGATAGTTTTTAATTCCGTTTAAATTTCCTTTTGCATATTCCACAGCAAACGATTCTGTATAGAGTTCAATCCGGTCAGT
>JAVFAE010000037.1:0-12922 GCA_034002605.1 Weeksellaceae bacterium
AAGTACCGAATTTTTTGATTATAATCTAAATATTAGGCGTGATTTTTAGAATACAAACTGGGATTTTTAAGTCAATCAAAAAAACAGAGGCTTCTTATTTTACAAGAAACCTCTGTTTTCTATTATGCTTTTCTGTTATTTTTAATTTTTAATAATCTTTTTATTCACTGTTTGTTGTTGGGTTTTAATTGTTAAAACATAAACACCTTTTGGTAAATGATGAACATTAATTTTCGTATTCAATCCGTTAACTTTATGATTTAACACATTTTTTCCGCTACTATCCAATAATTGAATGGACTCAATCCGTAATTTATCGGAATTAATATGCAATACATCTGAAGTCGGATTCGGGAAAATATGGATTCCAAAAGAGTCGCTTAAATCCTCTGTTCCCAAAGAATCACAATCCACTACACCTTCCCAACCATAAGCATTTCCGGAAGAATCAGAATGAAATTCAACTGTAATGGCTCCGGAAGAATCTGTGGATTGAAAAGTCGGTCCCGGATTATTTCCACCTGTAATTATCCCTCCGCTGAATAATGGCGAACTTGTACTGCTTCCGTTATACACATACATAAAATCAACATTAGGTTGTAAGCCAATTTTAGTGAAACTCAAACGTACTTTTCCACCTTCCTGAGAGGGATAGAACGTTTTAGTCCAATGTTCGTCATTACTATAATTTGCGGAAGTTCCGCCGGTATCAACAAAAGGAATTCCGTCACAGAAATCTCCCGAAAGTAAAATTCCTCGCTTCATTGCACCTGTTGAACCATCTTCGCAAACATTAATTACATAAATCTCATAATATTGATGAGGTGGAATTCCGGGAATTACAAAAGGATTAGTGGTAGTGTCTGTCCAGTCATTCGGATTGATTGCTGTTCCAAATGGAACTATCTGATATTTCCACGCCGGAGAATATTCGTCATCTAAAGTAATTTGAATACTGCTCGTTCCTAAATAATCTGTTTTTATTTCTTTAATTGCATAGGTGCAAACTGCTGTTTCCACTTCACAATCCGATGATAAGCAAGGTTTAGAATCTACCGTTGTACGAATTAATTGTGCAGGTTGCTCGCCAAACCCTAAACTCAAATTAATTCCTACGTTTGTTAAATGGCAATAACTCATAATTGTTCCACCTGACGAAGGAATAGAAGCGTTACAACCCTCTCCGTATCCGGCAGCCGGGCCGCATCCGTCAATCGCTGTATTATTTCCATTCCAAGCACAAGCATGTGTATGTGGTGAACCTAAAGCGTGCCCCATTTCATGTGTCATTGCCATAATCGTCCAAGAATAAGTTGGCACTTGTGCATACGACATACTCACACCGGAGTAAGCATAATTCCAATCGGTACAAAGCGAATCCAGAAAAGCAACACTGGTTGTGGAAGGAAAGTTCACCAAATGAGCTAAATCTGCTTCAAAATCTTTAACTGTTTCTTGAAATAAATATAAATTATCACCGTAATCTCCTGTATATGGATCTGCGTAAGTCCAAATTCGAACTTGATCCAAAACTAAATTAATATTATCATTGTCGTAAAGTGTTCCGATATTATTTTGTATTCCGGTAATCCAATTCAGTGTGTTTTGAATATTTTTTCCTCGATTTACAAAAGGAGCATAAGCAATTTCATAATAAATTTTTACACAATTTGTTGTTGTAGGTGTGTGATAAATTGAAGGATCAAAACTGATTTGTTCTTCGATTTGCTGATTATAGGAAATCTCATCTACTCCGCAAACAAATGGATTTTCTCCCAATAAATTTTCATCTACATACGAAACAAAATCCATTTCATCTACTGATTTTCCTACTACAATATTTCCGGTTTCAGGAGTAGAAATTACACCTATTACATCATTTTCAAAAAAACTAATTGCTACAATGGATTGATAATTTCCATTTACAATTCCTCGGTAATATTCACCCGGAGCATAGTCTAAATTATTTCCGATTTCATCCGTTGCAAAAAAAGAATTTGCTAAAACACTCTGTTTATAGAGTTTTATTTCAATGGATTCACTCAAATAAGGAACTGTCAAAGAAATAAATTCCGATGCTTCACTCATCAGTCTATTTAATTCTCCTTCATTTAAATCTAAAACCGTAACATCGGTTGCTGAGCTCAAATACTTTGAAATTTTAGAAGCATCATTGTTTTTTGTAAACAATTGATAATCATTAAATTTCTGGTTTGTCATTTCTAAACTTTGTACTTTTTGTGCTACTGATTTTGTTTGTCCAAAAACTATTGCAGAACAAAGCAATAGGAATAGAAAACTAATTTTTTTCATTTTTTGTGTGTTAATTGTTATAATTTTTGAATTTTCAAATATAGAATTTTTTTAATTAAATTAACTTTGCACCCACTATGGTAGATTATCTTATTGTTGGACAAGGAATTGCGGGAAGTTGTCTTGCCCTGAAATTAATTAAAGAAAACAAATCGTTTATAATCGTGGATGAAAATAAAAATAAAGCTTCCACAGTTGCCGTAGGAATATACAATCCTGTTGTTCTCAAACGATTTGCTTTAATCTGGAAAGCTGAAGAGCAATTGGAATTATTGGAAGACTATTTTCAATCATTTGAAAATTTACTGAAACAAAAATTTCTTTACAAAGTACCTACTTATCGGATTTTCAATGATGAAAGTGAAAAAAAAACCTGGAAAAAAAAATCCGCTCTTCCACATTTGAAGAAGTTTTTATCAGAAGAAATTTATTCAAATCAAACTGAAAATTTAAATGCACCTTTGGGTTATTCCGAAGTTCTTCAAACCGGACGGATTGATTTGGAAAATTGTTTAAATGGATTTACTGATTATTTAATCCAACATGATTTATACAAAAATGAACGTTTTGATTATTCACAGTTAGTTATTGAAAAAGAGAAAGTTACTTACAAAAATATACTGGCTAAACGTGTGGTTTTTTGTGAAGGTTTTGGTATAAAAAACAATCCCTATTTCAATTATTTGCCTATAATCGGTGTAAAAGGAGAGGTTTTAAAAATTGAAACCAATAAAAAAATCCCAAATGGAATATGGAAAGCTTATAATTTCTTAATGCCTTTGCGGGACAATATTTGCTTCACTGCTTCAACGTATAATCGAGAAGATTTATCGTCGGAACCCAGTGAAAACGGAAAACAAGAAATTCTTACTCATTTAAAAGAAATCTACGATGGAAATGTAAAAATTTTAGAACATACTGCCGGAATTCGTCCAACGGTTATTGATCGTCGTCCGATTTTGGGAAGTCATTCGCTTCATAAAAACTTGTACATTTTAAATGGAATGGGAACGCGCGGAACTCTTTTAGCTCCTCAAATGAGCGAGTTTTTATATGATTTTATTGAATTCCAAAAAGACATTGATAAAGAAGCTGATATTCGTCGGTTCGACAAACTTATTTGTTGATTTTTAATCAGATAAAAAATCTTGAATCAGCTTTACAATTTTGATTTTACTGTTTTCCAAATCATCATTGACTAAAACTTTATCAAAATATTTAATAAACTCCAATTCTTTTTCGGCTTTATTAATCCGCATTTTTATTTTCTCTTCGGATTCTGTTTGCCGGCTTTTCAAACGGTTTTCCAGCTCTTCAACTGAGGGTGGCATAATAAAAATTGATAAGGAATTTTCCGGATAAAGATTTTTTAAATTCATTCCTCCTATCACATCAATATCAAAAATCACTGCTTTTTTTTGTGCCCAAATTCGTTCAATTTCTGATTTTAACGTTCCGTAAAAATTAGCTTCATAGACTTCTTCCCATTCCGCAAATTCTTGATTCTCAATTTTTTTCTTGAATTCTTCGGTGGAAATAAAATAATAATCCTTTCCATGAATTTCGTTTTCTCTGGGCGAACGAGTGGCGCAAGAAACAGAAAACTCTATATTTTCAACTTTTTCCAAAAGATGATGAACCAAAGTCGTTTTTCCCGCTCCGGAAGGGGCTGAAACAATGATAAGTTTTTTGAAATTCATGGGTTTTGTTTTATAAAATATTCAGAACTTGTTCTTTAATTTTTTCTAATTCATCTTTCATCTGAATCACAATTTTCTGCATACCTGAATGATTCGACTTTGAGCCTAAAGTATTGATTTCCCGACCGATTTCCTGACAAATAAATCCTAATTTTTTTCCTTCGGATTCTTCTGTTTTTAAAGTTTCAATAAAATATTTACAATGATTTTTCAAGCGGACTTTTTCCTCGGTAATGTCCAATCTTTCCAAATAATAAATCAGTTCTTGTTCATAACGATTCAAATCATAATCCACTTTTAATTCTTCCAGATTTTTCACAAATCGTTCTTTTAAAACTTCAATTCGCTCTTTTTCAAAAGGTTCTACTTTTTCAAGTAAATTCTCAATGGCTTGAATTCTCCGGATAAAATCTTTTTCCAAAACACTTCCCTCTGCTAAACGAAATTCATTCAGATTTTCTATTGCTTCTTCAATCAAACGAAGTGTAATTTTCCATTCTTCTTCCTCAATCTCATTGCATGCAAACGTCATAACATCCGGCAAACGCATCACAATTGCCAACAATTCCGAATCGTTTGCTTGGGGTGTAATTTCTTTAAATTCATTGATATAAGCTCGTATCACTCCGGCATTTACCGTTTGAGTTTTACCCGAAGCTGAAGATTCTGTTTGAATGGAAAAATCTACTTTTCCTCGTTGTAATTTTTCAGACAAAATTTTTCGGATTTCCAATTCTTTTTCCTTGTACAAATAAGCAATCCGGGTATTTAAATCCAACGTTTTACTATTTAGAGAACGAATTTCAACGGTAATTTTTTTTTCAGCATATTCGGCACTGGACTTTCCGTAACCGGTCATGGAATGAATCATAAATGAACTATTTGTCGCAAAAATAACTAATATTGAGAAAGAAATTGAAAATTTTCAATCGGATTATTCAAATAAACCGGTTTGTGGATTGATTTTCATCTTTCCAAGGTGTTTATACGCTTTTTCGGTGGCTTCTCTTCCTCTCGGAGTACGCATCAAATAGCCTTCCTGAATAAGATAGGGTTCATAAACTTCTTCCAAAGTACCAATATTTTCACCAACAGCAGTTGCAATAGTTGAAATTCCAACCGGACCTCCTTTGAATTTATCAATAATAGTCAATAAAATTTTATTATCCATTTCGTCCAATCCGTTTTGGTCAACTTTTAATGCGGTTAAGCTGAATTCTGCAATTTTTTTATCAATTTTCCCACTTCCTTTGATTTGGGCAAAATCACGTGTTCTACGAAGCAAAGCATTGGCAATCCGAGGAGTTCCCCGGCTTCTTCCGGCAATTTCAATAGCGGCACTTTCTTCAATATCGGTTCCTAAAATTCGGGAACTTCGTTGAATAATGGTACTCAATAATTCTTGATTGTAGTATTCAAACCGAAAATTAATTCCAAATCGGGCACGCAAAGGAGCGGTTAATAAACCGGAACGAGTGGTAGCACCAATCAAAGTAAACGGATTCAGGCCAATCTGCACTGAGCGTGCATTAGGACCGGATTCAATCATAATGTCGATTTTGTAATCTTCCATGGCGGAATACAAATATTCTTCAATTACCGGTGACATTCGGTGAATTTCGTCAATAAAAAGCACATCATTTTCCTCTAAATTGGTCAAAAGCCCGGCTAAATCTCCGGGTTTATCCAAGACCGGACCGGAAGTAATCTTAATTCCAACGCCTAATTCATTGGCTATAATATGTGCTAAAGTTGTTTTTCCCAATCCCGGTGGACCGTGCAAAAGAACATGGTCTAAAGCTTCTCCCCGTAATTTGGCGGCTTTTACAAAAATTTCCAAATTATCGAGTATGTGCATTTGTCCCGTAAAATCATGAAAACTTTGCGGTCGGAATTGCTCTTCACTGTGCAATTCTTCTTCTGAAAAATTTTCTCGGTTTGGATTGAGTAAGTTTGACATGAATCAAAAAATATGGAAGACAAAGTTAAATATTCTATATGAGCTTTAAAGAATTCCCATCTCTTTATTTATTTTCATCCGGTTTTTCTTTGATTTTTTCAATGTATTCTACTTTTACGGCATAAGATGCCGGTTGAATTCCTCCTGAAAATAATTTTGTGTATTCTTTGGTAAATTCTGCACCAAAATATAGGATAGCAGCTGAATAATAAATCCACATTAAAAGTAAAATAAGTGAACCGGCAGCTCCAAAAATGGAAATACTCGTTGTGTTTTGAAGATAAACAGAAATTCCATATCGCCCTAACATAAATAATAAAGTGGTGAAAACAGCTCCAATAATTGCGTTTTTTAAAGGAACTCTTGCGTCGGGAAGAATTTTAAATATACATCCAAAAATTGAGGTCGTGACGATAAAAGTTAGGATTAAATTCAATTTAGTCAGCATCTGATTGGATATTCCCGGTATAATCTGATTGAAATAATTAATCAAAACAAGTAAAATGGAATTGAGTAATAAAGAAGTAATCAATAGAAAGCCTAATCCTAAAATCATTGAAAATGAAGTCAATCGGTCGAGAATAAACTTCAACCAACTTTTTTTGGGTTTGGGTTTTATGTCCCAAATCCGGTTAATTGAATCCTGAATTTCTATAAAAACTGTTGTAGATGTGAAAATTAAAGTTCCAATTCCAATGATAATTCCAAAATAAGATTGTGAAGAAATGGATAAATTTTCCATCATAGAATGCAATTGTAAACTGACTTCTGTTCCTAAAATATCACCCAATTCGGATAGTATTTCCTGTTCGGCATTGGTGTTTTCTAAATGTTCTCCGTACAAAAAACCGATAACCCAAATGATGATAAGCAACAAAGGCGTAATTGAAAAAATAGAATAATATGCCAAAGCCGCACTCAGTTTCATACATTTATCATCAATAAATGACTGAACAGCATTGAACAATACTTTTCCCATTTTTTTCCAATATTTTAGTGTAAAAATCTCCTTCATCACCTATCAGATTTTTGATTCTTTTTTCATCTTAAGAAAGATTAAAATTATAAAACTTATTAAAAAAGAAACGCCCATTGCCAAAGTAGAAACCTTCATTCCGTCTGTCATTTCAATGATTACACCAAATAAAAAAAGACCTAAGCAAAGTGCAATTTTTTCAAAAACATCATAAAAACTGAAATAAATCGTAGCATCTTCGGTTTCCGGTAAAAGTTTAGCATAAGTAGAACGCGACAAAGGTTGAATCCCACCCATCACTAAGCCTACTAAAGCTGCCATAAAATAAAACTGATATTCTACATTCGGGTCTTGTTTGTTGATGGAATATCCTAATAAACAAACAATAATCCAAATGAAAACACCAATTAAAAGTGTATTTCGGTTTCCAATTTTAGAAGATAAATACGAAAAAAGCCAAGCACCTAAAATTGCTTCCAACTGAATAAGTAAAATAGTCATAATCAGTTTATCGCTACTCAATCCAATTTCAGATTGGCCAAATAAAGCTGCAATTAAAAATATAGTTTGCATTCCCAGGCTAAAAAAGAAAAAACCACTTAAAAAAACTCGAAGAGGAGTATCTTGATTCAATTCTTTTCCTGTTTTTATTAATTCTTTGAAACTGTTTTTAATAATTTCTTTCGGAATTTCTTTTTTCTTTTTTCCGGAAGGTAAATTTTTAAATGTGATTTGTGCGAAGCCCATCCACCAAAGTCCAACTAACACAAAACTAATACGTGTATAAAGTCCTTGGTTTTCTTTTCCAATAGTTTGAATTAAAACTAAACACAATATTAAAAGTAAAACCGAACCAATATAACCAATAATAAATCCTCCGGCAGAAGTTTTATCCATTTTGTCTTCTGTTACGATTTCAGGAAGATAGGCATTGTAAAAAACCATACTTCCCCAATAACCGATTCCTGCTAAAACATTGAATAAAAGTCCTAATCCAATTCGTTCTCCGGTAAAAAAGAAAAGAGCAATACAACTTATTCCACCCAAATAACAAAAAAATTTCAGGAATTTTTTTTTGTTTCCGATTGTATCAGCTATGGAACTTAGTACCGGAGAAAGTAAAATCACAATAAAAAAACAAAGAGCTAAAGAAAAATTAAATACTGCTTGTGGATGAAATCCCATGAATTTTAATGGATTTTCGGTGTCCGATAAAGTAACTGCACCATAATAAATCGGAAAAAGTGCTGAGGCAATTACCAAAGAATGAACTGAGTTTGCCCAATCGTAAAACTTCCAACCTCGGACAACTTTTTTATCATTTTTTTTAACCATATTTACTTGATTTGTAATCTTTACTTATTTACTAAAGTAATCATAAGGAATTTCTTAAAAAAATAATTTAACAGAATTCAAATAAAAGAATAAAAGACCAATTTCTTACCTTAAACGGATTAATTTCCTGTAATCATTAAAATACGGCAATTGTCGTATTGTTTCACACTACTCTCCGTATGTATTTTTGCCCTAATAAATTAATTTTAAAAAATGAAAACAATTAAAAAACCCTATGTATTTATTGCTTTATTAGCATTATCAATCTTCACTTTTTCTTGTAAAAGTGATGACGACGGCGGAAGTGGTGGTTCTGCAGCCAGTGGAACAATTACGGCAAAAGTAGATGGCTCAACCGTTACCACAATGGAAATGGTTACATTTGCAAATCTTTCCAACGGAAATCTTCAAATTCAAGGAAATACCGGTGGAACTTCAAGCAAAGCATTTGTATTTACTATTACAAGCTTTGACGGAGCAGGAACTTACCCAATCGGAGGGGGAGCTAACATATTCAATGTAGCTTCTTATACTGAAACGGTAGTGGATTTAAGCAATCCTTCAAATCCCGATGTAGTAGTATGGCAAGCTCCTTATGATGATACTCAGGTTGGTGAAATCAAAATTTCTGAAATCACTGATTCTTATGTCAAAGGAACTTTCCATTTCAAAGCAAAAAATAGTGATAGCAATATCAAAAACATTACAGATGGCTCATTTAATGTGAATTTCATGACAACGCCCTAATCAGTCATATTAGGTTCTCTCTAAGCTTCTAAATAATCTATCCTCTAACAAACCTAAGCAAAGTGGCTGTATCGATTTAATTTTTTTAAATTTGTTTACAGCCATTTTTTACAAATTCACAAATCATGAAAAATACCGTTCGCTTTCTGTTCTTTTTATTTTCTTCTCTTCTTTTCAGTCAAGAAAACTCTTTAATTCAGAAGATTGATTCCCTTAATAATTTACCTTATGAGAAAAGAATTGAAACTTCTTCACATAATCTAAAAAAATATTTGAACAATGCAGAAACAGCTCGTTCAATTGATTATCAGAAAGGAATAGCAGATTCGTACAGTACGATTTCATTAATCTATTTTTATCAAGGAAAATACGATTTGAGTACCGATTATTTCTTCAGAACGGTTAAAATTTATGAAAATCTGAATTTAGAGGGCGAAATCGGTTATCAATATTCCTTGTATGGCTATCGTTTGCGTCATACCGACATTGAAAAATCAATGTACTATATGCAAAAAGGAATTTATTTGGCTGAAAAAAATAACCGGAAAATTGACTTAATGGGAATGTATGATAATTACGGGTTGGTCAAAGAGGCTAATAACGAAAAAGACAGTGCTGAGTTTTTCTTCCGTAAATCCTTGAATATGAAAAGAGAAGCTAAGGATGAAACCGGGATTCCATACAGTCTGAACAAATTAGGTACACTTTATTTAAGTTTAAAAAATTTCAAAGAAGCCAAAGATTTTTTTGACGAAGCTTATGCTATACGCCTAAAACTAAATGACGAAATTGGAATCGCAGAAAATCTTAGTTTTTATGGACTTTATTATTCCGAAATAAAAGATTTCCCACAAGCTATTTCCTATTATGAAAAAGCTTTAACCGCAAGTAAAGAAGCAGGATATCGCTGGTTAACTTTACGCCTTTATGAAGATTTTTCTGCTCTTTTAGAACAACAAAATCAATTTAAAAAAGCTTTGGATTACCACAAACAATACGTCGCCTATAAAGACAGTATTTACAATTTGGATGTAACTGCTACCAAAAAAGAATTGGAAATAGAATTTGAAACTGAAGTTAAAGAAAAACAGATTTTAGAGCAAAAAGCAGATTTAGCCGAACAAAAAATTGAATTACAACAAAAATCATTCTGGATTTATATGTTAATTTCTCTACTTATCATCATCGGGCTTATTGGATTTCAAATTCACAAAACGCAATTACTTAAAAACAAACAACTTATAAAAGAAAATGAATTAAAAAGTGCATTAATCACCATTGAAGCGCAAAATAAAGTACAAGAAGAACGACTTCGCATTTCACGTGATTTACACGATAATATCGGTTCTCAACTTACTTTTATTATTTCTTCTTTAGATAATCTTAAATTTTTACTTCAAAAAGACAACTCTGCTTACACTGAACGTATTTCAGAAATCAATAATTTTACCCGAGGCACTATTTTGGAATTACGGGATACTATTTGGGCTATGAATAAACAAAATATTCATTTATCTGATTTAAAAAACCGATTAAATAATTTTCTGAAAAATGCGCAAAATAGCATTCAAAATATTCATTTTGAATTAAATATGAATGATGAGATCGATGATTCTCATAGTTTTTCGGCTTTTGAAGGTGTGAATCTATTCCGTGTCATTCAGGAAGCAGTGAACAATGCAGTCAAACATTCCGCTGCATCTGAAATTAAAGTAAATTTTGACCAAATCAATCAGCATTATTTAATTTCAATTCACGACAACGGAAAGGGAATTGATTCGACTCAAATCACGCACGGAAACGGTTTAAACAATATGCACAAACGCATTTTAGATATCGGTGGAGAGTTAAATATCCGTTCTGAAATCAACCAAGGAACTACTTTAGAAATTACATTGTAGTAATTTCAACGCTCAAAAAACAATGAATTTTTTTATTGAGTTATTGAAATCAAATTTCGATTCGTACCTTTGTGAGCTATGATTTCAACGAGTGATATTATTCAATTATTACCCGACCATGTTGCCAACCAAATCGCAGCCGGTGAAGTAGTTCAGCGACCTGCATCTGTAGTAAAAGAGTTACTTGAAAATGCGATAGATGCAGGTGCAACTCAAATTGATTTAATCGTAAAAGACGCCGGAAGAACTTTGATTCAGGTTGTGGACAATGGTTTTGGAATGAGCATTACCGATTTACGATTGGCTTTTGAGCGACACGCTACTTCTAAAATCCGAACAACAGAAGATATTTTTCATATTCAAACCAAAGGTTTCAGAGGAGAAGCTTTGCCTTCTATTGCTGCGGTTTCACAAGTTGATGCTGTTTCTAAAAAAGACGAAGAAGATATTGCCAACCGAATCATTATCGAAGGAGGAAAAGTTCGCGATCAGACGCCTGCCTCCTCTCCTACCGGAACTTCCATTTCAGTTAAAAATCTTTTTTATAATGTTCCGGCACGAAGAAATTTCCTGAAATCCAATCAAGTAGAATTGCGACATATTCAGGATGAGTTTTTGCGGGTGGCATTAGCACATAGCACAATTAATTTTCGTTTTTACCATAATGATTCTGAAATTTATATTCTCAAAACGGGAAATTTAAAACAGCGAATTGTTCAGCTATTTGGCCGAAAAATAGAATCACACTTAGTTCCTATACAAGAAGATACCGAGATTGTTAAGCTTTCGGGATTTGTAGGAAAACCGGAAAGTGCAAAAAAACAAAGAGGAGAACAGTATTTTTTTGTTAATCAGCGTTTTATAAGAAGTAATTACTTGCATAAAGCTATTTTAGATGCTTTTGAAAATTTGCTTCCCAATCAGTACATTCCCTCCTATTTTCTTTATTTAGAAATTGATCCGGCTAAAATTGATATTAACATTCATCCAACTAAAACGGAAATTAAATTTGAAGACGAATACTCTATTTATGCCGTTTTGCGCTCTGTTGTAAAACATTCGCTCGGTCAATTTAATGTTTTACCTTCTTTGGATTTTGACCAAAATCCGGAAATTTCATTTCTTCCAAGTATTCCACCGAAAAATAAAAACATAAAAACACCTGAAATTAAGGTAGATAGAAATTATAATCCATTTGAAACTTCTGTTTCGCAAAAAGAAATTCGACCTCTAACCGAGTTATACCGTTCTGTTTCTGATTTTGAAACTACGGATGCCAAAAACCATACGCTTCTAAATAAAACAGATTTTAATTCTGCCGAAATCAAGGTTTTTCAATGGAACAACAAATATTTAATCAGTCAATACGAAGGTGAATTATTGATTATTGACCAAAACAGAGCGCACCAATGTGTTTTGTACAATAAATTAAAACAATGGAAAGACGGAAATGTATTGAGCCAACGTTTACTGTTTCCAACTGAAATTCAATCCAATCCGGGTGAAATCAATTTGTTGAAAAACATTGAAATGAATCTGATAAAATTTGGTTTTGATGTGAATTTCAAGGAGCACTCAATCGAAATCAATGCACTGCCTTCAGACCTAAATTTAAGTGATATTGAAGCCGTTTTTGCTGATTTTATTGAACGTTTAGCATTTTCGGAAAATATAGATTTCCATACCGAAATTGCGAAAATTCTGTCTAAGAATTCAGCAATAAAAAAAGGAATTGCCCTACAAGAAGAGCAAGCTAAACATTTGGTACAAGAATTGTTGCAACTGGAAGAACCTAATTTTTCACCCTACGGAAAACCTGTTTTTGTTCAATTTTCTGAAAGTGAAATAATCAAAAAAATAAATTAAATTATGTTTCGGCAACCCCTACCGACCATCACAAAAAATTTACTGATAATCAACGGATTATTTTTTTTAGCCGCCTTCGTTCTGGGAGAAAGAGGAATTAATCTCGGTACTATTTTAGGTGCTT
>JAVFAE010000038.1:0-12734 GCA_034002605.1 Weeksellaceae bacterium
TTAATCGAAAAATATTTGGTTTTTTTCAGTCAGAAAAAGAAAATTTTCAAAAAATAGTAGCAGAAACTCTAATGATTCCCGAAACGGATGAATTTATTGTTTATAAACGACACCCTTTTGTTTGGTTAGTAGAAGCGGCTGACGATATTTGTTATAATATTATTGATTTGGAAGATTCACATCGTTTGGGAATCATTGATCATGATAAATGCAAAGATTTATTGTTGCAACTCATTTCTACGTTCGATGAAAAAAGCGGAAATCGTGTGAAATCCCGATTGGAAAAGATTTTCGATAAAAACGAACGTATTGCTTATTTACGTGCCAAAGCCATCGGACAATTGATTAATTCTACCTTTGAGGTATATTGTGAACAGTTTGATTTAATTTTAAACGGTAATTTAAATCAATCGCTTTTAGATGGTGTAAAAACTGCAAAAGGAAATGCAGTAACAGAAGTTTTAAATGAAATTGAAGATTTTTCGGTGAAAAATATTTACAACCATTATTCAGTCATTGAAATTGAAAATGCCGGATTTCATTTAATGAATGAATTATTATCACATTTTATTGAACCTATTTTGAAACTAAATCGTTCAAAATCAGATGAAAAAGCAATTAAACTAATTCCGGCTCAATTTTTATACGAAGATGAATCTGATTATAAAAAAGTAATGGGAATTTTAGATTTTGTTTCGGGAATGACCGATAACTTTGCGGCAGAGTTGTACCGAAAAATCAAAGGAATCGAAATGGGAATGCGACGATAAATCAAGAAAATAATTGAGCTAAATCAATTCCTCCAAAATTCGCTGAACTCATTAATAAAAAAACTTTTTCTGATTTTTCCATTTGTTCTAAATCCTGTTTTAATTCAGAAGAAACCGTGAAAACCCGAATATTTTCATCACCAAAAGCTTTTCGGATGTCATCAGGTGAAATAGCTTCCATTCTTTTGATTTTCAACGCTTCCGGATTGTAATAAATTATTTTCTCATCTGCCGAATCCAATGCATTTTGGTATTCCGACAAAAATTGAGCATTTAAACTGCTATAAGTATGCAATTCTAAACAAGCAATTAATTTTTTATCAGGAAATTGTTCGCGAACGGCTTTTGTAGTTGAAATTACTTTGCTCGGCGCATGGGCAAAATCTTTATAAGCCACATATTCAGATGTTTTACGAATTAATTCCAAGCGTTTGGAAGCACCTTTAAATGTTTGAATTGCTTCATAAAAATCCTCATCCATAATGCCTAATTGATTACAAATCAACCGAGCTCCTTCTAAATTACTTAAATTATGTTTTCCGAAAATTTCCAAAGGAATCGGTCCTTCAAATGTATTCAAATAAGTAATTCCATTCTCAATGCTGTACTCAGGCGTTTTATACGCTATTTTCCGAATAGTATTTTCTGAATTATCTACTACATTCACTACATTTTCATCTTCTGAATTGTAAATCACAGAACCCCCTTTGATGATACTGTCAGTAAATAATTCAAACTGATGTATATAATTTTCAAACGTTGGAAAAACATTGACATGATCCCAAGCAATTCCACTGATTAGTGCAATATTTGGTTGGTACAAAAGGATTTTCGGTCTTTTATCCAAAGTAGAAGAAAGATATTCATCGCCTTCCATCACCATGAAATTATTTTCTTCGGTTAATTTCACCATAACGTCAAAACCGTCTAATTGTGCTCCCACCATATAATCCACATCCTTATTGTGGTAATGCAAAACGTGTAAAATCATGGAAGTAATGGATGTTTTTCCGTGTGAACCGGCAATAACAATTCGAGTTTTTTCTTTGGATTGTTCATATAAATATTCCGGGTACGAATAAATTTTTAAACCTAATTCCTTGGCTTTTAGCATTTCCGGATTATCAGCATGAGCATGCATTCCTAAAATAACCGCATCCAAATCTGAAGTGATTTTTTCAGGAAACCAACCCATTTCTTCCGGAAGTAAACCTCTTTGTTTCAAGCGTGATGCGGAAGGTTCAAAAATTGCATCGTCCGAACCCGAAACCTGATATCCTTTTTCGTGTAAAGCAATGGCTAAGTTGTGCATGGCACTTCCTCCAATGGCAATAAAATGTACTTTTTTCATTTTAATTTCAGTGCTGAATTATTATTCAAAAAAATCTTGAGGTTCACGATCACTTAAAATTTCTTCAATAGGTTTCACTTTTAAAAACTCCGGTGATTGTTCGATGGCATCCATTATTTTTTTCATAATATCATCATAATCCTCATTTTCATAATCAATATCCAAAGGTTCTTTGAATTTCATAGTTGGTTTTCCACCCATTTTTTTGATTTTCAATCCTTTTTTATCAAAAGCTCTTCGGAATCCGTTGATTACAACCGGAACTACAATGGGTTTTGATTTTTTGATTAAAAGAGCCGTTCCTCTTCGCCCAGGTGCAAAAGCAGTCGTCGTTCCTTGTGGAAAAGTAACTACCCAGCCATTTTGAAGTGCTTTTTCAATATTGGTCACTTCTGAAACATCTACTTTCCGGTTGACATCTTTACCTGCTTGCCGCCAAGTTCTTTTGACCATAATTGCTCCGGTATAAGCAAACAATTTAGTCAAAAAACTATTTTTCATAGTTTCTTCGGCAGCAATATAGTAAAAGTCAATTTTTGGATTTAAAAGGTAAATCGGGTTTTTAATCGTATTGATAAATCCGTTTTTTGTAGCACAGAAGACATGGTACATTGCAAAAACATCAGCAAAATAAGTCTGGTGATTAGATACAAATAAAACATTAGTATTAGGCAAGTTTTCAAAGTTCTCTGTACCGAATATTTTAAGTTGATTGTAGCCGTTATATCGGAAATAAGTAAATCCACCCAATATGAAAATCAGACTTCTTTTTAAAAAATAGAGATGACCAAATGCATCTCTGTAAACATTCTTTTTTACTGCTTTCTGTTTTCCCATTATCGATTAAAAATTCTAACGAATCTGCAAATTTAAAGTTTTTCTATCAATGTACCGAATTCGGAAAGAATCATTGCGGTCGCTCCCCAAATATAAGTATCTTCTCCTAATTCATATCCCGGAATTTCTACTAAATATTCTGAAAATTTTCGTTCAAAAACCGCCGGTTTTGCCAACATAAATACTTCTAAGTCCAAAGGAATAATTTGTGCTACTTCTTCTTGTTGCGGAATAAATTCCGGTACTCCATAATGGATTCCAACAAAAGGGTAAACCAAAAAATTACTCGGTGGAATGTACAATTCTGTCAATTGTTTGATGATTTCGATATTTTCATCTTCTACGCCCAATTCTTCTACTGTTTCTCTCAAAGCAGTCTGTGCCAAATTCAAATCTTCCGGTTCAAAAGCACCACCCGGCAACGAAATTTGATTGGAATGAATTCCGTTGTAAAAAGGACGAAGTGTAACCGGAAATTCTATATTTCCTTCATCATTTTCATACAACAAAATCAAAACCGAAGCGATTCTCGGGCTTGTTTTTTTGATTTCTTCTAAATTGAAACTTTCACGATAAGGCGGTGATAAACGCATTTGTGCATCTAAACCCGGTAGTTCTTTATCATAATTTTCCAATTGATATTTTAAATCTTCTAAATCCAAAATAGTTATAATTTTTGAGTGTAATAATTAAAATCTTTCATTATAATATCAATAAAATCCGCATCGTTTTGTGTGGACTGAATATCCAATATCAACTCTAATTTTTTTCGTAATCGTTCTAATGTTTTACGATCGCCTCGTTTCTTTGCTGCAGTAAAAGCATCTTTAATAATCCGGGCATCATTATCGGTTAGTTTTATAACTTGCGGATAAACCGGAATGTAATCTTCTTGAATTTCTTTTAAAATCGTAATAGAAATGGAATGTTTTTCTTTGAGTTTCAAAACCGTAGTTCCGGCTATTTTATCACCAATTCTCTGTGCATTTTTACTTTGAATTATAGAAAAAAAAGCAATGGCACCACTTCCAAACAATAAAACGAAGGCTAAAGCAGTCGCTATTTCTAATCCAAATAAAGGGATGAAAAATAAAAGTAGGAAAATTCCTGTCCAAAAATCGACCAAACGAAATGCCCAACGACTAAAATATTCAGAAAAACCGGCTCGATAACCATTTAATTTTACAACTCGAATTCCACAAATTTTTTTACCGAATGTCTGTCCGTTAAAAAAATATTCTGTCCACAGAGAATAAAAAAAAGCAGGGAAAATCAAAATAGTAAACAAAATCTGAAGGAAAGAACTTAGTTCAAAAATAGAAGCGAATGTCGATTCTTCTGGGAAAAACCATCCGGAGCGGATTAATTCATAAAAAATATAAATGCTTAGAGTTAAATACAATCCAATGAATACTATATCCAATAAAAACGCCAATATGCGTCGTAGTATTCCGGCTTGTAAAGCAGAAACACTAACATTAAAAGGAGTTTTAATCGTTATGGTTGACATCTGAAAATTTATACCCAAAAGTACAATAAACTTTGAATTTGTTTATAGTTTAGCGAATAAGAAAATTTTTATTTTTTCGGATAAATAAATTCTACTTCTTTATTTTTAAATGAATACAAAGATTGATTTTCTTTTTTTTCTACTAATAATCGACCTTCTTCGTCCACTCCTTTTATAATTCCTTCAAAAATCTCTTTTCCTTTTTTAAATTGACTGACTTCTCCTCTTCCGTAGAGTTTTTCATTATACTGAGTAAAAATCTCTTCCCAATTTTTATTTTCTATCTGCGAAAAAGATTGTTTTAAATCTGACAATAAGTCAGACACAACTTTTTCTAAATTAAATTCTTTCTGCAACTCATTTATCAAAGAAGATGCGTTCGGATAAAGAGAAAAATCCTTCTGATTTACATTCAACCCAACCCCTATTATACAATTTAAACTATCCTTTTCTTTATAAGTTTCAATTAAAATTCCACATATTTTTTTATCATTCAAAATCACATCATTAGGCCATTTCACATACACATTTTCAGAAAAACGACTTATGTATTGACAAACGCCGTGGCACACCCATTGATTAAAAAAGACCAATTCCTCATATTGCAAACCGGAACGAATCAAAAAACTCAATGCAATATTTTTTTCCGGTTCAGAAACCCACTGATTCCCAGTATATCCACGCCCTTTTGTCTGATTGGCAGTCCAAACCGCTGTCCATGATTTGGCATTTTTTTTGGATAGTTCCAACAATATGGAATTTGTATTGGGTAAAGTATCAAATTTTAAAATTAGCATACCTACTAAATTTTAGTTTTTATGAGTGCTTCAAAGTTAATTTAAAATGTAAAGATATTCCCCAATTATTCACTATTTTTGCAAATTATTATTTCATAAATGAGTAAAAAAACAGACAGCCAATCCTTGATTAATTGCATCATAGACTCCCTTTCAGACGGAAAAGGTGAAGACATTGTAGTCTTGGACTTAAAAGAAATCGAAAATTCGTTTTGTGAATATTTCATCATCTGCAATGGAAATTCCAATACTCATGTTTCTGCTTTGGCAGGTGCAGTCGAACGAAAAGTGAAAACAAACCTGAAAGAAAGGCCTTGGCATGTGGAAGGAACAGAAAACTCACAATGGATTTTAATGGATTATTCCACTATAATCGTTCACATTTTCCAAAAACAATATCGTGAATATTACGATTTGGAAAGTTTATGGGGCGATGCTAAATCCACATCTATAACTATTTAAAATTAAGTGAAATTGGACAAAAATAATTACAACAAAAACACCAATCAGAACACGAACAACAAGCGTCCTAATCCGTCTTCATTTAATCCTATGTGGATTTATGCAGTAGTCGGTTTGATTCTTGTTGGGTTTTGGTTTTTTTCCAACACTATCGGAAACGAATCAAAAAGATTGGACAGAAGTACGTTTTTTGAATACTTAAATGAAGGTTATATAAAAAACGTAACACTCAATTTGGAGGACAATAAAGTAGAGGTTTACTTAACCGAAGAAGCTTTAAAACGGGATGAATTCAAAGGGCTCAAAGAAAATTCCAATATGACTGCCTTTTCACAAGCCGTTCCTCAGTTCACTTTTACTGTGGCGGACAATGCTAATTTTGAACAAGATATTGAAAGAAACATCAAAGAAAATAATTTAAGTACAACTTACCGAAATATCCCTCCGGACAAATTCAGTAATTTTTTCTGGTCCATTATGATATGGATTCTTATTTTTGGTGCTATCTGGTACTTTATGTTTCGAAGAATTGGTGGTGGAGCCGGCGGTCCGGGTGGACAGATTTTTAATATCGGAAAATCTCGTGCTAAACTATTTGATGAAAACGACAAAGTAAAAGTTACCTTCAAAGATGTAGCCGGATTAGAAGGAGCAAAAGAAGAAGTAGAAGAAATTGTTGACTTTCTAAAAAATCCTGAAAAATTCACAAAATTAGGAGGAAAAATTCCAAAAGGAGCTTTATTAGTAGGTCCCCCGGGAACCGGAAAAACTTTAATGGCAAAAGCCGTAGCCGGTGAAGCCAATGTTCCTTTTTTCTCACTTTCAGGTTCTGATTTCGTTGAAATGTTTGTAGGAGTAGGAGCTTCACGTGTTCGTGATTTATTTAAAAATGCAAAAGACAAAGCACCTTCCATCATATTTATTGATGAAATTGATGCGATTGGACGTGCAAGAGGAAAAAATAATTTCACCGGTGGAAACGATGAAAGAGAAAATACACTAAATCAATTATTAACTGAAATGGACGGATTCGGAACGGACACAAACGTCATTGTTTTGGCTGCAACTAATCGTGCCGATATTCTGGATAAAGCCTTAATGCGTGCCGGACGTTTTGACCGCTTGATTCATGTGGATTTACCGGAATTAAACGAACGAAAAGAAATTTTTGAGGTTCACTTAAAACCTTTAACCTTAGGGACAGATGTTGATTCTGAGTTTTTAGCCAAACAAACACCGGGTTTTAGTGGAGCGGACATTGCCAACGTTTGTAATGAAGCGGCTTTAGTGGCAGCTCGTAAAGATAAAACCCAAGTAGAGCGTCAAGACTTTTTAGATGCTGTGGATAGAATAATTGGAGGTTTGGAAAAGAAAAATAAATTAATCAAACCTAAAGAAAAACGAAGAATCGCTTACCATGAAGCAGGTCATGCCACAATTGGCTGGTTATTGCCACATGCCGCTCCATTAGTAAAAGTAACCATTGTTCCAAGAGGAAAATCCTTAGGTGCTGCTTGGTATTTACCTGAAGAAAGACAAATTACAACCACTGAACAATTATTGGATGAAATTGCTGCCACTATGGGAGGACGTGCTGCTGAAAAAGTTGTTTTTGGCGATATTTCTACCGGTGCATTGAGTGATTTGGAAAGAGTAACCAAACAAGCTTCTGCCATGGTTAGTATCTATGGTTTAAATGATACAATCGGAAATATTTCCTATTATGATTCAACCGGACGAAATGAATATGGATTCGGAAAACCATACAGTGAAGAGACAGCCAAAACAATTGATGCTGAGGTTTCTAAAATAATAGAAGGTCAATATAACCGAGCAAAAGATTTATTGGTAACGCACCGTGCTCAATTGGATCAACTGGCAGAAAAATTATTAGAAAAAGAAGTGATTTTCAGAGAAGATTTAGTCGAAATATTTGGTGAAAGAGAATTTGAAGATGACACCAATTTAGAACCGCCCGGAAATGTTGTGTCTTCTATGAATACACCCAATGAGAAAAAAGTGGATACAGCAAAAGATTTATTGAAAAAAAACGACTAAAATATTCATTATTCACATAATTTGATTACTTTCGCTCAATTGCATCCTTATTAATGAGTATCTGGAAAAAAATAAAAGGATTATTTATCCCTGCGTCAGAGAGCGAAGAGGATGATGATTCTAATGACTTAGACTTCACTGGGTTTCGACCTAAGGAGCCGATTGATGTTACTTTTACCAAAAACTTTATTGCTAACAATGGTGCATTCTTTTATTGTGAAAATGATCAGGAGATTTTAAAAAACATCAAAGAAATTGCTGAGAATGAACAACAAACCGAGTTCATCTGCTTTGATGAGAAATTGCAATCACTTTTAAGCCGAGCCGGAGTGCGCTTTACAACTAAAATCAATGAACCTTCCGATTTTGTTTTTATAGAATGTGAATATTTGAATGCTTATGATGGTTCTATCATGCTTTCTTCTCATCAAATGAAAGGTCAAAAATTAGACAGTCTTCCTAAAAACATTATTGTTTATTCCACTCCCAAACAATTAGTTACCAACTTAAACGAAGCTATGCAACGATTAAATTCAGAAAAAGGCGGAAATTTTCCTTCCATCACTTCCATTCGTGGAAAAGGAGCAAATTCTACTTACTCCACTGATTTATCAAAAAAAATATATTTACTCTTAGTTGAAAAACATAAATGAAGAATTTAGTTTCTCGTTCTTTATCAGGATTAATTTATGCCGGTTTAATCTTCTTCGGAACCACCGGACATCCTTGGTTATTTTTAGGTTTAATGGCCGTTTTTATGATAATGTGTCTGATTGAATATATTTCAATTACAGAACTTTCAGACAAACTGTACATTGGTTTATTATTTTTAGGAGCTGCCGCTATTTTTTATTATTTCACCGATTATTTACTCAACCAACATAGCGTTTTCATAGCACAGCCACTCAGTTTTGCCGGTCCTATTTTATTCATTCTTGCCATTTATACCCTCTTTTTTTCAAGCAATGAATTGTACATCGAATTTGGAAAAGCTACAGTTGGATTAATTTACATTGCCCTTCCTTTCTCATTGGCATTAACTCTTCCTGTTTCAGAATATCAGATTGGGAAAGAAGTTATTACACCTGAAATTTTCTATATTTTTATACTTTTATGGGCAAGTGACAGCTTTGCTTACATCATAGGAAGTCTTTGGGGAAAACATAAATTTGCTCCGAAAATTTCATCAGGAAAATCTTGGGAAGGAGCTATCGGCGGTTTTATTTTCACTTTAGTAACAGCCGGATTATTTCATTTCTATTTTTTCCCGGAAAGCCGATTTAACTGGTTAATAGTTGGAGCTATTATAGCTTTTTTCGCTCCAATTGGAGATTTAGCCGAATCCAAATTAAAAAGACTTTTCAATGCCAAAGACAGTGGAAAATTGATTCCGGGACACGGCGGTTTTTTGGATCGCTTAGATAGTTTTATATTTGTCATACCAATGGTATATTTATACCTTTTATTAATAAACGTACTATGAGATTACACAGAGAAGGTAAAGCGATTTTAATCGGTTTCTTTTTGTTTTTTGTCCTGATTGGCTTCGCTCTTCATTATTTTTTTCCTGCTTTTGGTATTTACCTAAGTCTTCCCTTGGTTATCTTATATGGTTTTATTGTTTGGTTTTTCAGAAATCCGGAACGCTTCATAGAATCTTTATCCAAAGACATCATTGCGCCTGTTGACGGTAAAGTAGTTGTTTTAGAAGAAGTAGAAGAAAAAGAATTTTTAAAACGAAAATGCATTCAACTTTCGATATTTATGTCACCACTCAATGTGCACGTTAATCGCTATCCGGTTAATGGAAAAGTGATTTATACCCGGTACCATCCGGGAAAATACTTGGTTGCTTTTCATCCAAAATCATCCGAATTGAATGAACGAACAACTGTTGTAGTTGAAACCGAATACAAACAACAAGTACTTTTCAGACAAATTGCCGGTGCTGTGGCTCGAAGAATCGTTCTTTACTCTAAAGTTGATGACCATGCCATAGCGGGCGAAGAATATGGTTTTATTAAATTTGGTTCAAGATTAGATATTTTCCTACCTTTAGACACTGAAATCTTAGTAAAAGTCGGAGATAAAACTAAAGGAGGTATCCAAAAAATAGCAGAATTAAAGTAAATTTATAAGTAAAATAATAGTGATAATTAAATAATAAAATGAAAAAATTAAGTCTTTTAATCGTTGGTACATTTTTATTAGTAGCTTGTGACGCTACCCCGGGAGGAAATAAAGCTATTTTACCTGTTGTACACGACACAGACACAACAGAAGTAGTTGAGGAAACAATTGAAGTTAAAAAAGAGAACAGTGAAAACATGGAGGCTGCTGAAAGCACAGAAGCTTTGACTGAAGAAACTGAAACAGCTGAAGCTCAAGAGTAGTTTAGCGAAAATTGATTAAAAATCAAAGCTCGATAAAGAATTCGGGCTTTTTTTGTTTGGAGTTAAGTACTTTTTAAAGCAGTACTTTCATACGGGATCCGATTTTGAAGTGAACGCACCAAAGTAGCTTCATCAGCGTATTCTAACTCATCTCCGATTCCTAATCCGCGTGCAATGGTTGAAAATCGAACCTCAAATCCATTTAAAATTTTATACAAATAAAAAGCAGTAGTATCGCCTTCCATAGTGGAACTCAATGCAAAAATCACTTCTAAATTCAATTCATTTTGAATTCGCTTCAACAGCGATTCAATTTGAAGTTGAGCCGGACCTATTCCATCCATCGGAGAAATTTTTCCGCCTAAAACATGATAAACCCCTTTATATTGCCCTGTATTTTCAATTGCCATCACATCCCGAATATCTTCTACCACACAAATAATAGAATGATTTCGGAAAGGATTGGAACAAACTTCACACAATTCAGAATCAGATATGGAATGACAATTTTTACAATATTGAACCTGATTAACTAAATTTTTTAATGCTTCTGCTAAATTTTCTGTTTGTTCCTTTGGGCGATGTAACATGTGCAAAATCAGTCGTAAAGCCGTTCTTTTTCCTATTCCCGGCAAATTTGACATTTCTTCGACCGCTCGTTCTAAAATTTTACTTGGGTAATTCATTCGCCCAAAAATACTACTTTTGAATGAAATTTTAATGACAAATGAATTCAAATATTATTCTACTCTGTGTTATTCTTTACTTTTTAGGACTTTTATACATTGCTCATCGAACAAGTAAAAATTCGGACAATCAATCATTTTTCATAGGAAACCGAAAAAGTAAATGGTGGTTGGTTGCGTTTGGAATGATTGGTACCAGTTTAAGTGGCGTTACTTTTATTTCCGTTCCCGGAACGGTCGGAAAGCTAACCGGAACGGAATATATCTATGGAGGTTTTGAATATTATATGATGGTTATCGGGTTTTTTCTCGGTTATTTCATTGTCGCTTTTGTCTTGCTTCCTCTTTATTACAAAATGAATTTAACTTCCATTTATACTTATTTGGGACGACGATTTAATTCGGAAGCTCACACCACAGGTTCAGTGTTTTTTATTATTTCAAGAGCTATTGGTGCAACTGCCCGGCTTTATTTGGTCATCAATGTTTTACAGATTTTCCTTTTGGATCAAATTGGTATTCCGTTTTGGATAACAACTTTAATCATTCTGATTATGATTGTGTTATACACTTATGAAGGCGGTGTAAAAACCATTGTAGTAACCGATACCCTGCAAACTACTTTTATGATTTTAAGTTTGATTATTTGTATTGTTTATGTCCTTTCACAATTGGATTTATCGTTCAGCGAAGGTTATCGTCAGATTTCTGAATACAATTATACCCATTTAATTAATTTAGATTCCAATTCGGCTACTTTTTTTCTTAAAACTTTAATCGGTGGAATGTTTATTACCATAGGAATGACCGGTTTAGATCAGGAAATGATGCAAAAAAACATTAGTGTGGATAATCTTCATAATTCCAAAAAAAATATGCTCACCTTTGCTTCTACTTTGCTTTTGGTGAATTTTGCTTTTTTATTTTTAGGTGGATTACTCTATTTATATGCCATGCAAAACGGTGCGGCTTATGGCGAAGGAATTTTTGGTTTTTTCAATGAAAATGGAGAAATCCAAAACATAATGGGAGATGATATTTTTCCTGCCTTATCGTTTCAAGGTTATTTTCCTTTGTTCATCACGATTATTTTTACCATTGGACTAATTTCAGCACTTTTCCCATCTGCTGATGGTGCTTTAACTTCTTTAACCAGTTCTTTTTGTGTGGATTTACTAAAGCTTAACGACAATAACGAAAAAACAGAAAAACAAAAAAAGAAAACCCGGATTTCTGTTCATTTAATATTTACCTTAATTTTCTTTTTATTAATTCTGATATTCAAATGGATTAATGACAAATCCATTGTTTATCTGATTATGAATATTGCCGGTTATACCTACGGACCTCTTTTGGGTTTATTTGCTTTTGGAATTTTAACAAAACGTACAATTTCTTATAAGTTCGGAATATTAAGTGTTGCACTGATTGCTCCACTTATTACCTATATTACCAACGAATTATGTTTGCATTTTACTGATTATAAAATCGGAGTTGAGTTAATTGTTATCAACGGATTTTTAACCTTCATCGGGCTTTGGTTTATCAGCAAAAAAGCAATGAAAAATTAAGCACATTGAAAAAATACTGTTTTATATCTGTTTTAAATTCTTGTAATCCGTTTGCTTCTTTTTACATTTGCAACTGAAAAATTCTAAACGAATATTTTATGCGACTTTCAACACGCTTACAAAATTTAAATCCTCCGGCAACTATTTTAATGACACAAAAAGCAAGAGAATTAAAAGCAGAAGGAAAAGATGTAATCAGCCTGAGCATTGGTGAACCTGACTTTGATACGCCTGATTTTATTAAAGAAGCCGCAAAAAAGGCAATCGATGAGAATTATTCACATTATACTCCGGTAAGT
>JAVFAE010000039.1:0-12354 GCA_034002605.1 Weeksellaceae bacterium
TTTGATTTGGCATTAAACGCTTCCACAACACCAAATTTCCAGGGAAATAGTGTAGAAACAGATGAAATTTCTAAAAAAGAGATTGCCGTTACAAATTTAATTGCCGGTTATCGCAGACGAGGGCATCTTTTCACCAAAACAAATCCTGTTCGTACAAGACGAAGTTACACCCCAACTTTGGATTTAGAAAATTTCAAACTTTCAGAGACCGATTTGGACACAAAATTTGAAGCAGGAAAAGAGATTGGAATAGGACGAGCCACTCTTCGAGAAATTGTAAATCACCTTGAAACCACTTACTGTAAGTCAATTGGCGTTGAATATCGCTATATGACGAAGCCGGAAATTGTAGAATGGCTTCAAAAAAAGATGGAAAGTTCACAAAATCAAGAGCTTTTATCAAAAGAAGAAAAAATACATATTCTCGACAAATTAATAGAAGCATCTGGTTTTGAAGATTATATGCACCGAAAATACGTTGGTCAAAAACGTTTTTCGTTAGAAGGTTCTGAATCGTTAATGCCTTCATTAGATGCAATCATTTCACACGGTGGAAATTACGATGTAAACGACATTGTGATAGGAATGGCTCACAGAGGCAGATTGAATGTTTTGACCAATACGATGAAAAAACCTTATTGGCAAATTTTCAGAGGTTTTACTGCCGAAAATTACAACGAAGGAATTATGTACGGTGATGTAAAATACCATCTCGGCTACAACAATACAATTGACTACAAAGGACGTAAAATTTCCATCAGTTTAGCCCCCAATCCATCGCATTTGGAAACCGTAGTTCCAATTGTGGAAGGAATTGCAAAAGCAAAAATTGAAAACAATCATAATGAGCAATACAATCAAGTTCTTCCCATTCTAATCCATGGCGATGCAGCAATCGCAGGTCAAGGTGTGGTGTATGAAACCATTCAATTCTCAAAATTAGATGGTTACAAAACGGGCGGAACGATTCATATTGTTATAAACAATCAGGTCGGATTTACCACTAATTATTTGGAAGCACGCTCGAGCACCTATTCCACCGATGTAGCAAAAGTAACACAATCGCCTGTTTTTCACGTGAATGGAGATGATGTAGAAGCAATGGTTTTTGTTGCAAAATTAGCATTGGAATTTCGTCAAAAATTCAATATTGATGTATTTATCGATTTGCTTTCTTACAGAAAATACGGGCACAACGAAGGAGACGAACCACGTTTTACGCAACCAAAACTGTATGACATAATTTCCAAACATAAAAATCCACGCGATATTTATGCCGATAAATTAATAGCAGAAGGCGTATTGACAGCACAAGAATACAATTTACGTGTCGAAGCTTTTCATAATTTATTGGAAAAAGAATATCAAATAGCGAATGAAAATAATCAGATGATTATTCAGCCCTTTTTTGATGAAAAATATAAAAATATCCGTTTACCCATACGTGAAGATTTTGAAAAACCAACTCCGACCGAAATTACAAAAGAATTATTTTTAGATTTGGCAAAAAGAATTACGACATTGCCAAAAGAGAAAAAATTTTTTAATAAAACAGTCCGTTTGTTTGAACAACGAGCCGGAATGATTCAAAACAATCGATTTGATTGGGCAATGGGCGAATTATTAGCTTATGCCTCGTTGGCAAAAGAGATGTTTTCTGTCCGATTAAGCGGTCAAGATTCAGAACGAGGAACATTTTCTCATCGTCATGCCGAAATTATCACCGAAGACGGCGAAGAAGAATATTTCCCATTGCGTAATTTGGGAGGAAAACAGGCGAATATTAGCGTTTATAATTCACCACTCAATGAATACGGAATTTTGGGTTTTGAATATGGATACGCTTTATCACATCCTAATGGTTTAACGATTTGGGAAGCTCAATTTGGCGATTTTTTCAATGTTGGACAAGTTATTGTGGATCAATATATTTCTTCTGCGATGGAAAAATGGGGCGTCAAATCGGGTTTGGTTCTTTTCTTACCCCACGGTTTTGAGGGACAAGGGGCAGAACATTCAAGTGGTCGAATTGAGCGGTTTTTAGCACTTTGTGCCAATTGGAATATGCAAGTTGTCAATCCAACTACTCCGGCAAATCATTTTCACGTTATTCGACGTCAATTACATCGAAATATTCGGATTCCGTTGATTGTTTTCACTCCAAAAAGCCTTTTGCGTCATCCGGAATGTGTATCTTCGATTGATGATTTTACAGAAGACAATTTTAAAGAAATAATTGTAGATAAAAAAATTGTGGACAATAAAAAAATAGAAAAAGTGATTCTTTGTTCCGGAAAAATCTATTATGAGTTGGAAGCTACACGAAAAGAAAAAGGAGCAAATCACATTTCCATTATTCGTGTCGAACAACTTTATCCTTTTCCAAGTAAACAATTAGAAAATGTGCTTTCAAGCTACAAAAAATCGATAAAACTTGTTTGGGTACAAGAAGAACCAAGAAATATGGGTGCTGCTCTGTTTGTTCAGCATCAAATGACCGATTATCCGATCGAAATTATAAGTCGTCCCGCAAGTGGCGTTACAGCAGAAGGACTTACAGCACAACACAAAGTGAATCAGCAAATTATAATTAATCAAGCAATTAGTTAAAAGTTAGAATTATGGCAATAATAGAAATAAAAGTACCAAGTCCGGGAGAATCAATCACACACGTGGAAATCTACAAATGGTTGGTTTCAGATGGTGATATTGTAAAAAAAGACACAGAAATTGCCGAATTGGAATCGGAAAAAGCCACATTGACATTAGTTGCCGATAAAGGAGGTAAAATTTCAATTTTAGCCAAAGAAGGAGATAGCTTAGAAGTGGGCGCCGTTGCTTGTACGATTGACACTTCTTTTTCTTCCGATAATAAAAACGATATTTCAACAAATGAAAAAATAGAATCTAAAATAGAAATTACAAAAGAAAAAGAAGAAAAACCAAAACAAATTTCACAGGTAGAAACAAAGCAAATAGAAGAAAATCCGTATGAAAATGTAAAAACGACTCCTTTAGCACAACAGTTAATGGAAGAAAACAATCTTACTATAGAAGATGTGATAAGTGGATTGAAAAGATTAAAACGTTCTGATATTGAAGCAATTCTTACAGATAAAAGAACTGTAAAAGCACAGAAAAAACAAAATAACAGAGCAATTAGCACCAATAAAATGAGTGCTTTAAGACGAAAATTGAGTGAACGATTGGTGGCAGTGAAAAACGAAACTGCGATGCTTACCACTTTCAATGAGGTAGATATGAAAGCTATATTGGATTTGAGGAAAAAACACCAAGATAAATTTGTGCAAACGCACGGTGTAAAATTGGGAATGATGTCTTTTTTCTTAAAAGCAGCTGCAATCGCACTACAAGAATTTCCGGCAATCAACTCCATGATTGATGGAGAAAATACCGTTACATTTGATTATGCAGATATTTCTGTTGCAGTAAGCACTCCAAAAGGACTGTTGGTTCCGGTGATTAGAAATGTGGAAGATTTGAGTTTGGCAGAAATTGAGAAAAAACTGATTGAAGTAGCAGATAAAGCTCGAAACGGAAGTTTATCCATTCCTGAAATGACAGGCGGAACTTTTACCATTACAAATGGCGGCATTTTTGGTTCGTTACTCTCTACACCAATAATCAATCCACCGCAATCGGCTATTTTGGGAATGCACAATATTGTGGAGCGTCCAGTGGTGGCAGATGGACAAATTGTAGCTCGTCCGATGATGTACATTGCTTTATCATACGACCATCGGATTGTAGATGGAAGAGAATCGGTTAGTTTTTTAGTTCGTATCAAACAATTAATCGAAAATCCTGTCGATTTGATGTTTGGAAAAGGAGGAGCAGTAAATGAATTGCTTGAAATTTAGTCCGAAAAAACTATTTTAAACTAAAAAATCCGTGATAAAAATTGATTTATTGCGGATTTTTAAATTATATCAATTTCTCAATAACCCCACTTAAAATAGAGTGCTCCCCAAATAAATCCTGCTCCAAACGCTGTGAGAATTATATTATCTCCTTTTCTGAATTTATTTTCCCACTCCCATAACACTAAAGGAATGCTTGAAGATGAGGTGTTTCCATATTTTTGAATATTGATGCACACTTTTTCGTAAGGAATGTTTGTTCTATTCACAACGGCATCAATTATCCGCAAATTTGCCTGATGAGGAATTAACCATTGCACGTCGTCAGAGGTTAAAGAGTTTTTTTTCATCACTTCTTCCGAAACGTCAGACATATTTGAAACTGCATTTTTGAAAACGTGAATCCCTTCTTGATAGACAAAATGTTCGTGATTTTGAACTGTTTCATAACTTGCCGGCTTAGCAGAACCACCAGCTTTCATGTGAAGATGTTTGAATCCGGCGCCGTCATTTTTGATTATGGCATCTTTGAAGCCAATATCTTCTGTGGTAGCTTCCACCAACACACAACCAGCAGCATCACCAAAAAGTGGTGCGGTATTTCTATCAGAATAATCGACCATTGCCGACATTTTTTCTGCCGAAATAATCAAAATTTTATTATATCTTCCTGATTCTATGTAATTTGCTGCAGCATCAAAAGCAACGATAAATCCTGTGCAAGCAGCTTGAATATCGTAACAATATGCATTTTTTATTCCACATTTTTCGGCAATAATCGAAGCAGTTGATGGAAAAATGTGATCGGGAGTTGAAGTGGTACAAATTACCATCTCAATTTCGTTAAGTTGAATTTCTTTTTTGGACAAAAGATCACGAACCGCTTCTACTCCCAAATAAGAAGCTCCAAGAGAATCACCTTTTAAGATTCTTCGTTCTTTTATCCCTACTCGAGTTGTAATCCATTCATCGTTTGTATCCATCATTTTACTAAGTTCTTCGTTAGTAAGTTTATATTCAGGTACAAATCCGCCCACTCCGGTGATTACTGCTTGAATTTTTGACATACTGTTCTAATTAAAATAAAATCAAGTAAACAAATCGTTGTTTACCTGATTATTCATTCAATATGTTTTGTAGATTATTCAGCAGCAATTTTTTCGATTGCTAATTTTCCTCTATAATATCCACACTCAGGACAAACGGTGTGATAAATATGAGTTGCTCCGCAGTTTGAGCAAGTAGCTAATGTGGGCAATTTTGCTTTGTCGTGCGTTCTTCGTTTTGCTGTTCTTTGTTTCGACTGTCTTCGTTTTGGATGTGCCATTTCTATAAAATTTTAGTTGTTTTCAAAAATATTTTGCAAACCATCCCATCTTGGATCGGTTGTTACTTCGTTGCTATCAGTATTATTTTCCTCGTCATCATCATATAAATCAAGATTATCCGAATTGTCATCATCATCAGATTTGGTGTGTATAACGTGTTTTTTAAGTTTTGAAACCATCGTTTTATTACATTCTCCAACTGCGTGAACATGCTTTAATGGAATATTTAAAACAATAATTTCATATAAAAACCAAGCTACATTTATAGAGCCTTCAGATTCCGGAATGATAACAATATCGCCTTCTTCTGAAAAATGTTCGCCGAGTTTCACTTGTAAAGTATCTTTACAAACTATTGGTTGATTCATATCATCCAAACATCTATCGCAAGGAATGATGATTTCACCTTTCAATTCAAAGCTCAATTCGAAAAGAGAAGCTTTCTTTTGAAGTTTTACTTTCGCCCCTATTTTTCCGTGCTGAACCTCTGAACTATCGATTTTTTTGAAATAATCATCGTCCAATATGTATTCATATAGTTGAGCATCTGTCTGATTGCTCCTTAATGGAATGTTATATTGTTCGTATTTCCCCATGACTGTTCTTCTTAATAAAAATCGTGCAAAGATACATAAAAAGAATGGTTAAACAAAAAATATTCAAGTAACAAATAAAAAATCAGTCTGATTTTCCAATACAACACAACATTTTTGAAAAAACAGAAAACAGCGTATTTGATAAGTTAAAAAACGACATTCCGAATAAAAACTAAATAGTTTTAACAGATTGGTATTTAGCTGTTTTATTTACGTTTAATAGATTTTTGAACGACATAAAGAACAACAAAATGATACACTTATTTTGAGAATAAAATCAATTATTATCCTTTATAAATCTATTTTTTATAAAAAATAAGCAATAAAATGAGCCATAAATTTGATTAATCAAAAATTTATTCTGAAATTTGAATTTTATTTCAAAAAGTAAAATACCAATTTATAAATTAATTAATAACAAAAAACGTCTTAAAAACAACAAATTTTGCTGATGTGCGATTGGTTGAGAGTAAGAATAAAAAATGATGTAAACCATGGAAGTTGAAAAAAAGAAACCGGAACTTGCGAAGAGAGACAACGAAATTATCTATTCAAAATCTATTAAAGCCGGAAAAAGAATCTACTATTTAGATGTAAAGAAAAGTCGCAATGAAGATCTCTATCTTGCTATTACAGAGAGTAAAAAAAGGGTTTCAGGATTTGAAGAAGAAGCTGTTGTAACGTATGAAAAACATAAAATTTTCCTTTATAAAGAAGATTTTGATAAGTTTTTAGAAGGAATTGAAGATGTAATCGGATTCATCAACAAAGAACAAGGTGTTGCTGTTCAACGGTCAGAATATGTGCCAAACGGAACAGAAAAACCAACTGTCGATGATGAAAAAGAGAGTGAAAATGGAGAAGAAGTTGAAACTAAAAAGAGTTTTTTTGATAAATTCAAATTTTAATTGATGCTTTTTAGTCTAATTTAGTATAATAGAACGCCCGAAATTTATTAAAATCGGGCGTTTTTTGTCTTTTCATAAAAACAAATAAAAATCCGCAGTTTATGAAATCTTTTGCAAGTGATAATTATTCGGGAGTTCATCCAAAAATTATGGAAGCCATTCTTGCCGCCAATTCTACACATCAAATCTCTTATGGTGATGACGAAATAACAGAACAAACAAATAAATTATTTCGTGAAAAATTTGGCAATGTGGAGGTGCTTTATGTTTTTAATGGAACAGGAGCAAACGTGGTAAGTTTAAAATGTGCTCTCCTACCCTTTCAATCGATAATTTGTACCGATTCTGCACATATTTTAGTAGATGAATGCGGTGCTCCAACTCAAAGCATCGGCAGCAGCATCATTTCCATTCCTTCACAAAATGGAAAATTAACGCCCGAAATGATTCTTCCCCACTTAGCAACCATAGGAAATGTTCATCACACGCAACCAAAAGTAATTTCAATTAGCCAAAGCACCGAATTAGGGACAATTTACACCGTAGAAGAGTTAAAATCGTTGAGCAAATTTGCCCATTTACATAATCTCTATCTTCATGTTGACGGAGCACGACTTTCCAACGCAGTGTCATCATTAGGTTGTACACTCAAAGAGGCAACAGCCGATTGCGACATTGATATTATGAGCTTTGGCGGAACAAAAAACGGATTGATGATGGGTGAAGCAATTTTAATTTTCAATGAAGAATTGAAAAAAAATGCTCCTTTTTTTCACAAACAATCAGCACAATTATATTCAAAAAACAGATTTTTATCGGCACAATTTAAAGCTTTGTTGGAAGATGATTTGTGGTTTCAATTAGCATCTCACGCAAATTCAATGGCAAAGAAATTAGCAGAAATGAGTTCGCAAATTGAAGAGGTGAAAATCACTCAAAAAGTTGAAGCAAATGGGGTTTTTGTTACCATTCCGCCGTATGCAGTAGAACCTCTTCGAGCAATTTATCCTTTTTATAATTGGAACGAAACCACAAATGAACTTCGCTGGATGTGTTCTTTTGACACAACAGAAGAAGAAGTTTTCAGTTTTGTCGATAAATTAAAAGAGTTGATACATTCCTATAAAAACAACCACTAAGATTTTTTAGATTAAATGGGTTAAGTGTATTTTTTTATCGTTTTAGACCTAACAGGTAAAAAAAAAACCTGTTAGGTCTTTCGGATTAGATTACAATTATCTAAAAACGGACGAATCCTTTCCATCGAGAAAGACGAAAAGAAATAAAACATCTAAAACCCCGTCTTATATTTTAGCATCAACCTCTAATTTTCTATCTAAAACTATAATTAATTAGCAGAAACCTCATTGCGTATTTTGTATGTTTTTTATCAGATATATGCAAGCACAATATTGCGTACATTCTTACATAAATACAATTAATACGCAATAATACATTTATACACTTCAAGTTTATTTTTAATTTGTTAGCATTTTTTTGACGGAATCGTTTGGTGCTTTAAAAATGTTTGGTATATTTGCGTATATTTAAGAGATGGACAAAATTGCGTCCCTTGGGCTTGACGGAAAATCGTTGTTGCACAACTCTATTTTTCCTAATTTTGTCCATCGGTTCAACGTTTCACTTAATACATTTAGCAATCAAACTCGGGGCGCAACTTCGTCCATCACGCCTGTTTGCTAAATGTATTCGTGATTGCTCCCGTGCATTTTCAAACTTCGTTTGGAATTCACTTCGCAAACACGCTGAACCGTTGTATGCCATATGGAACAATGCGTGTATGACTTGAATAAGACCGAATAAATAATAAGATTTTCATTGTAATGTTACAGTATTGAAATGTTTAAAGACTATTACAAAATACTCAACATATTGCCACAAGCTACTCAAAAGGAAGTAGAAACCGCTTACAAGGCAATGGCAAAAAAGTGGCATCCAGATAAAAATATTGGTCAAGATACGACTAATCAAATGCAGTTATTGTCTGAATCTTATAGTGTTCTCAAAAACTCAGAAAAACGAAAAGCATATAATGTTGAGTATTACAGATACCATCTTTCTAAGATAAATTTTCAATCGAAAGATGGAGCAACGCCTCGAATAGTCTGTTGTTATTATTGCGGAAAGAATATAGCCAATGAGCGTTTTACTTTCTCTGAAACTCTCTATAAAGAAACAAGCCGTAGCTATTTTCCTCAGCGAAAAGTTTGGTTTAAATCTGCCACTTTAAAGATTCCGCGTTGTGAAGAATGCTTTAAAACTCACCATAGCAATGCAAGTATTTTCGTTTTGTTACCACTCGTTTCATTTGCAATTATTGGATTAATTTTGGGTTTAACAATTTGGAGTATGTGGTTTCTTTGTCTAGTTGGTGGGTGTATTATCGGAGGAATTATCGGTGGTATTTTGTCGTATATTGATAGTTCCATTATAGCAAAAGAGGCAGGAATTAAAAAGGAAACAGATATTTACGACTTTGAACCTTTTTCCGAATTACAAAGAGACGGTTGGACAACAAGTAAACCAACCGCTTAAATAGATTCTATATGAGTAATAAGAGAAAAATACTTTTGTATATAACGATTGGAATAATTGTAAGTTGCTTCGTATGGACTTTTTATTCAATCATAAACCATTCTGACATACCACAAAAACAGCGTACGGAAAAAACAATCTATCAGGAACTTGATGCGGTTAAGACTTCGACTGTAAATGATAACAGTGATAATAACTTAGATAACCAAACAAATTCTTATGTTTCTGCAATTGAAAAATTTTACAACGAATTAATAGAATCAAATAAAGTTACAGCTAATGATATTGGAGACCTTCACACATTCTCAAAAACGATAAGAAATTCAGGAATCAAAGAGTTAAGTAAGTTACATCAGTTATTGAGGTCGAAAGGATTTTCAGAAAGCGAAATAGGAAATGTAGATGCATTTTTTACCAAAGTTGAGAATTTGAGAGTGAACTCTAACTCTACTGTATCCACAGAGAAAACAGATAATAACTATTTAAGAGATAGTTACCATTCCGACCCCGTATATGTAGAAAGTAGATATAAAGGTAATCAGCTAAAAAATGGCAGTTCCCCTTTTGACACTTGTTTTGGTAAAGGAATTTACAATGGAAATGCAACGCTGACGATTAAAAATGGAGCAAACTCTGATGCTATTGTGTGCTTGTACAGTATCCATAGTAACAGAACTATTAGAAACGAGTATGTGCGTAAAAATACGAGTTTTACAATGGACAATATTGCACAAGGAAATTATAAAATTCGCGTTTTTTATGGGAATAATTGGAATCCGAATCTTGAAAATGCTTGTGGAACAAAAGGTTTCTTTGAGTCAGATGTAAGTTTTTCTGAATTTGATAGAACAGAATACTTTGAAGATAGTGATGAAGGCTATACGGTTGCCACTGTTACTCTTTATACTGTTTCAGGAGGGAATGCATCGACTTCAAAAATAAGTCAATCATCGTTTTTTAGTAATTAATTTACTTGTAAGGTTAAATTTGAATTAAAAAACTACGGCATACAACATTGCGTTTGGCATAATGGCGGGGTAAATCTGATTTTGGAAGTTTCGTGATTTCTATCCGCCAAAGCCGTTTGTCATTTGCGGGAAAAGATTAAATTTGCAAATGAAAACGGCTTTGGCTCACAACGTAACCGTGCGGAGTTCAGTGATTTCTATTCCGCCACTACGCCAAGCGCCCGACCGTTATGCGGCAGTGTAGAGAAAATAGTGTGGTGACTGACTTGAGAAAAGTCTATACTTCGAGAGAAAAAGACTCAACTCCTAACGTTTACAATGAAAAGACACGAAACAAAAATAAAAACGGGGAAGCTGAAAACCGATTAGAGTAAGTAAAACTATTAAATTAATTATTATGTATACAAAAATCACAAAAGCAATTAATGTAGTGATATTTTTTTTATTCATAATTGCGTATTCGAGTTGTACTACAACTCAAATGACCATTTCACCTCGCGCTTATAATTCTACTGTTGAAGAAATCAATTCAGACATTTCTTCTATTGGAAAAGGTTATCAACTTACAGGGTCTGGGGCAGACGCTAAAAATGAACTGATAGTCACTGGACAGTCATATTCCAAGTATAGTGGTTATGGAACACTTATGGATAATGAAAAATCAATTTACAACAATTACACTTATACTGATTCAATTGGCAATACTGTTGAATTTCAAATAAAGCATAAAAATAAAGTTGACTATAATAAAAATGAGTATATTTATAGTATTGAAGTAGTTAAATGTAATTGTGGAGATAAAAAACTTTATTCTGTAATTTGTGGTGAAAATGGAATTGTCAAGAAAGTTACGCAGATAAACCCTGACCAACAATCAAATATTTATGATGTAGGAAAAACTTATATGACAGTTTTTGGAATATCTTTAGGTGTATCATTACTTGCTTTATTGCCATTATTAGCCCTGTAATTATTAATTTCTAAAAATATCTTGATTTATATATTTTTTTGTACTGATTAATAACTCAATAAAGATAAAATCACATTGACAGTCGATAAATCAAGTATAAGAAAGGTAAAGAAACACGCTTCGCATGGAAATTTGGGATTGACGGGCATTTATATATAAAGAATGAAAGCGGTTTATTAAGCATATACAACCAAACACCGACCGCCTAACACGCACTATGTGTAACCCATTCGGGTATACACATAGTGCTATCCGTTACCTGCAAGCTAACGAAACTGTACCTTTCAACAAAATTTGTATCTTTGTAAAATAAAAACAAGAGAAAATAAATTAGATAATGGCGAAAAAGAATCAATCCAAAAGACTTACGAATCAACATAAAGAATCACACGGTGTAGTTGGCATATTTGGTAACGAGGCAAAATTGCATGATATTACAGTTGGTAAAATATCTAATCTTGTTATTGAACAACTTGAAAAAGAATATCCTCAATTATTTTTTCGATACAGAACGAGCATAAAAAAAGAAGAGATAAACGAAGCGTTGAAAAAAGTTGATCCCGAATTAGGACAGACTCTTTTTGTGTCAAATTCAAGCATTATACCTGATGGTGGAATAATAGAAGTTAAAGATGATAATGAAAATTGGCGAATAGCTTTAGTTTCAGAAGCTAAACATCAAGGCAAGGATATTGAAAACATAAAGTCAGGTATTTTAGTTGGTAAAAATAACAATCAAGATTTGATGGCTGCTGGGAATGCAATAGAAAGGTCGCATAAAAACATATCTGAAATTGCTAATTTAATGTTGTCTGAATCTCATTTTCCCTATGTTTTATTTCTTACAGGCTCAAATTTTTTAACAGAAACTATCTCTATTGAAAGACCAGACGGAAGAGTTGTAACTTTAGAATATAATTCTGGTATGCTGAATAGATTAGATAGGCTAACTTCTGCAAATTATGGAATGCCAATTAACACCAATTTATGTAGGAACAAATTTGTCAAACATAAAGACAATACAATAATGCTTCAAGCAACTTCAATTTATACACAAGGAAAAGGAGGAAATTGGAATGCAAAGGAAATGTTTGAAATTATGTTTGAGATTTCCAAAACCTCTCTTCAAATTTTGGGGAGCGATTTG
>JAVFAE010000040.1:0-12327 GCA_034002605.1 Weeksellaceae bacterium
AATATGGTAAATAAGTGTAAACAAAGTTATCTATTGATTCATTGTAAAGTGTGTGATAATCACGCATTTTATGTAGGAATATAGTAGCTTGAGAGTGTCAGCCTATTTTCCGATACAAAACTTTCCGAAAATCGTTCCTAAAATATCTTTATCCACATCAATCTGTCCGGTAATGGAGCCTATGTGTTTCAAGGTTTCCCTAAGATGAAATGCCAACAAATCACCGGTTAAATTCATTTTCATTCCGGATTCTACATTTTGCAAAGATTCAAACGCATTCTGCAAAGCTTCTTTATGACGGAGATTAGTGATGATAACAGCGTTTTCATCTACACCGGTTTTTACCGATTCAACCAATTCCTTTTTCAAACGATCGAAATTAATATTCTTTTTAACCGATAAACTAAAATGATGGTAATTAGGATGAGATTGAGTTAATTTTTCGCTATCTAATTCATTCTCATGACCAATTTTATCGACTTTACTCAATAAATTAAACACAACTTTTTCTGTTAACAAATCAGCTAAATTCTCCAAAATTTCTATATCATCCTCATACAAATGAATCACTATTTTAGCCTGAACAACTTTTTCTTTTGCTTTTTCTACTCCAATGGCTTCAATCGTATCGGTAGTTTCCCGAATTCCGGCAGTATCTATAAAACGAAATGTAATTCCGTCAATTGTCATGGTTTCTTCGATTGTATCACGAGTTGTTCCGGCAATATCGCTAACAATAGCTCTTTCTTCGTTCAACAAAGCATTGAGTAAAGTTGATTTTCCGGCATTGGGTTTTCCGATAATTGCTACCGGAACACCGTTTTTTACAGCATTTCCGTAGTCGAAAGTCTTTAGTAAATTTTGGATTTTAGATTTTAAATTCTGAATTAACTCATCCAACTCTTCCCGATTGGCAAATTCCACATCTTCTTCTGAAAAATCCAATTCTAATTCAATCAAAGCAGTAAAATTAACCAATTCTTCTCTTAGATTTTTTAATTCTGAAGAAATTCCACCACGCATTTGGTTCAATGCAATTTGATGAGAAGCTTTGTTCTCGGCTGCAATTAAATCGGCAACTGCCTCAGCTTGTGCCAAATCAATTCGTCCATTAAGAAAAGCGCGTTGGGTAAATTCACCGGGTTGTGCCAATCTTGCTCCATTCTGAATCAAAACATCCAAAATTTGTTGTTGAATATAAGGCGATCCGTGACAGGAAATTTCTACCAAATCCTCTGCTGTAAAAGTTTTAGGTGCTTTAAAAACCGCTACCATAACTTCGTCAATTATTTCTTTTTCCTTTGCTGGTGATGAAGAGATTATACATCCATAATGAACTGTATGCGATGCTACTTCTTTTAGATTTTTCCCTTTAAAAACCTGATTTACAATTTGAATAGAATTCAAACCGGAAATTCGAATGATTCCTAAAGCTCCTACACCTTGAGCGGTTGAAGCAGCACAAATCGTATCTTGAAAGTTCATTATCATTATGTTTGTTGCATTTTTAACGGCTCATTTTTTCTGTTTTGTCGGGCTTCATCTAATTTTTCTTTTAAAAATAGTGCCGTTTGGGATTCTTTTACTTCCGCTACTTCTTCCGGTTTTCCTTCTGCCACAATCATTCCACCTTGTTTTCCTCCTGCCGGACCGATGTCAATAATCCAATCGGCTGATTTTATAATATCCATGTGATGCTCAATCACAAAAACCGTATGACCTTTATCAATTAAAGCTCGAAGTGCTTTCAGTAATTTTTTTACATCATGAAAATGCAAACCGGTAGAAGGTTCATCGAAAATAAACAAAGTAGGAAGTTGATGAATTTTACCCAAAAACGAAGCTAATTTAATTCGTTGTGCTTCTCCGCCCGAAAGCGTATTGGAAGATTGTCCCAACTGAACATATCCCAATCCGGTATCTTGCAAAGGTTGAAGTTTTTCTACAATTTTTTCTTCTTTGTGTTTTTGAAAAAATTCTATAGATTCATCCACTGTCATGTGTAAAATATCCGAAATATTTTTTCCGTGGAATTTCACTTCTAAAATTTCCTTTTTAAATCGAGTACCATGGCATATTTCACATTCCAATTCTACATCAGCCATAAATTGCATTTCAATGGTTAAAGTTCCATCGCCTTTACAAGTATCACAACGACCTCCGTCCACATTAAAAGAGAAATGTTTAGGCTGAAATCCCATTAATTTACTTGCTTTTTGTTTGGCAAATAAATTCCGGATATCATCGTAAGCTTTTACATAAGTAACCGGATTGGAACGAGACGATTTCCCGATTGGATTTTGGTCAATCAATTCAATAGAATGCAAAAGATGAATGGCTCCTTTTAATTCATCAAATTCTCCGATTTTTGTACCAAAAACATCGAATTTACGCTGAATGGCAGGCGTTAAAATATCTTTCATCAAAGTACTTTTTCCCGAACCGCTGACACCTGTAATTACAGTTAAAGTATTCAAAGGAAAACGAACCTCAATATTTTTCAAATTATTTTCTCTTGCGCCTTTTATTTCAATATAATTTTTGAATGGATTTCTGTGCTTTGGTACTTCAATTTTCATTTTTCCATTCAAATAATTCGCTGTCAATGTATTGGATTTCAACAATTCTTTATAATTTCCTTCAAACACTACTTCTCCTCCGTTTGTTCCGGCTTCCGGTCCAATGTCAATGATGTAATCGGCAGCTTTCATAATATCTTCATCGTGCTCTACAACAATTACGGTATTACCCAAATCACGCAATTTTTTTAATACGGAAATCAAACGTTCAGTGTCTTTGGAATGTAATCCAATTGAAGGTTCATCTAAAATATACATAGAACCTACCAAACTACTTCCCAAAGATGTTGCTAAATTAATTCGCTGACTTTCACCTCCTGAAAGTGTATTAGACGCACGATTTAGTGTTAAGTAACTCAATCCGACATCCATCAGAAATTCCAAACGACTCCGGATTTCGTATAAAATTCTTCGGGCTACTTTTTCTTCGTATTTTGTTAATTTTAATTCCTTAAAAAACACTTTCAATTCATCCAAAGGCAAATCCACCAAATCCTGAATGGCTCTTTCATTTATTTTTACCCAAAAAGTTTCTTTTCGTAAGCGTTTTCCTTTACAAGTAGAACATTTTGTTTTTCCCCGATAACGGGAAAGCATCACGCGGTATTGAATTTTATAACTATTGGATTCAACCATTTTAAAAAACCCTTCAATTCCTTCCCAATCTTTGTCGCCTTGCCAAAGAAAATCTTTTTGTTCTTCGGTCAATTGAAAATAGGGTTTATGAATTGGAAAATCTTTCTTGGATGCAATTTTTATAAAATAATTCTTCCATTCACTCATTTTATCGCCTTTCCAAGCAACCACAGCGTCTTCATAAACCGACAAAGCTTTGTTGGGAATCACTAAATTTTCATCAATTCCAATGACTTTTCCATAGCCTTCGCAAGTTGGACAAGCTCCATACGGATTATTAAAACTAAAAAAATGAATATTCGGTTCGTTAAACATTATATCATCGAGTTCAAAACGATTGGAAAAAGTTTTCTCTTCCTGATTTTCATTATTTTTTACAATCAATTCTCCTTTTCCTTCAAAAAAAGCAGTCTGAATGGAATCAGCTAAACGATGATAAAAAGATTCATCATTTTGAGTAGAAATCCGGTCGATAACCAGTCGGACTTTTGCTTGTTCTTTAGGTTCAAAGTTAAATTCGATTAAATCCTCAATTTTTGCTTGATTTCCATCAATTTCCACACGAGAAAATCCTTGTTGCTGCAAAATAGTTAAGAATTCGCCAAACGAACGTGTTCCTGTGTTGTGCAAGGGTGACAAAATCAGCAATTGAGAATTTTCTTCCAACGACTGAATAAAATCAATCACATCGCTCACACTTTCTTTTTGAACAAGTTCACCGGAAACCGGCGAATAGGTTTTCCCGATTCGAGCGAAAAGAAGTTTTAAATAATCATAAATTTCAGTCGTTGTCCCAACTGTAGAGCGAGGATTGGTACTGATTACTTTTTGTTGAATGGCAATTGCCGGTGCAATTCCTTTGATATAATCCACTTGTGGTTTATCCAATTTTCCCAAAAACTGACGGGCATAAGAAGATAAACTTTCCACATAACGACGCTGGCCTTCTGCATAAAGCGTATCAAATGCTAAAGAGGATTTTCCCGAACCTGACAAACCGGTAATCACAACCAATTTATTTTTGGGAATTGCCAAATCTATGTTTTTTAAATTATGGAGTTTTGCACCTTTTATGATGATAAATTCCTTAGGGTCGTATGTAGAAATTGCTTTTTTCATTTAACCGCCAAAGGTACGAAAAAGAGAAAAGATTTAATCTTCTCCTGTTAAAAAGCTTTTATCAAATAACTTTTCTTAACAAAAAAAGATACTTAAGTATTTAATTTTTCATAAAAGAGCAAATACGTTAAAAAACAGTTTATTTTTGCTTCATGGAAAGAAAAATAAAATTAATTTGGGATTTCCACGGAATGGATGCCCGAAAAACTGCAGAACATCACGTTCATCATTTGGAAGAATTTATTCAAACCCATCAATTAAATACTAATATTACCGGTTCGGAACATTTGGAAGAAATGCACTCCATTGCTTTTATGGTAGTGGAAGAAGGAGAAATGATTGAAGTTCGTGATGCTTTGCGTCCGCATCGGGGAACGCTTTATGAATAAGTTTTAAATCGTTAGAATTTTCACTAATAATTCATTCAGAATTTCAACATCTTTTGTATTGGAGCCGATTCCTTTACTTTTCGCATCGGCTTCGCGAAGCAATGAAATAATTCGAGTGGCCTTTTTTAATGGATAATTTTTGGCGGCAATGACTAAATCTTTAACAAAAAAAGGTGAAATTCCAACTTCTTTTGCCACATTATTTTGAGACTTATCTTGTAAAACATGATACAAAATAATATTAGCAAATGCTTGGTGCAGAATAATTAAAGTTACAATCAGCGGATTGTCTTTCGGATTTTCACCAAAGTATTTAGCAATTTTCAATGATTTAGCAGCATCTTTTGTCTCGACTGCATTTCGCAACTCAAAATTATTATAATCTTTACTGATTCCGATGTTTTGTTCAATGACTTCCGGCGTAATTTTTCCATCTTTTACAATGACTTTTAATTTCTGTAATTCATTGTAAATCCGACTTAAATCATTTCCTAAAAATTCAGCCAACAAAAATTGGGATTTTGTACTCAAAGTTAAACCCAATTCACTGGAAACTGTTTGAATCCAAACAGGTAATTGATTGTCATATAGTTTTTTAAACTCCAAAACCAAACCCGATTTTTGAATACTTTTATAAAGTTTTTTTCGTTTGTCTAAGGTTTTTCCTTTATAATTCAGCACCAAAACTGTAGAATTTTGTGGATTTTCAGCATACGATTCCAACTGTTCGATTTTTTTCGTTAAATGCTGTGCTTCTTTTACAATCAAAACCTGACGTTCTGCGCCCATCGGATATTGTTTTGCCATTGCAATCACATCGTCAATTTCTACATCATTTCCATAAATAATATTTTGGTTAAACGCTTTTTCATCTTCTGTTAAAACTTCATCTTCAATGGTTTTTGAAATTAAATCAATATAAAACGGTTCATCGCCCGACAAAAAATAAATCGGATGTAATTTTTTGTTTTTTATATCTTTGATGACTTGATTGGCTTGACTCATGAATTCAATTGAATTAATACGTTTAAATTTTCCCGAAAATTACCAATTTCGTTTGAAACAAAAGGACGAAATTGATTATATATTTTGCCCGATTCGAAAAAAATGGTTGCAATTATCTCCCGAAGAATGGGTGAGACAACACTGTATTCAGTTTTTAATTCAATCAAAAAATTATTCCAAATCAAGTATTAATTCAGAGGTTGAAGTAGTCATTAATTCATTAAAAAAAAGAGCGGATTTGGTTGTTTTTAAGAAAGAAAAGCCATTTTTAATCGTGGAATGCAAAGCTCCTTCTGTTGCAATTAATCAAGCTGTTTTTGACCAAATTGCTCGTTATAATATGCAATTAAAATCGGATTATTTGATGGTTAGCAATGGATTACAACATTATTATTGTCAAATGGATTATGAAAATAAAACTTATCTTTTTCTTCCGGAATTACCCGATAATTCATTGTAAACTAAATTCTCAGTTCAATTTTGATGGGATTTTGCTGAATGGTTTGAAATAAAATTGATACTACCAATATTTTCAATGTCGTTTTCACAAACAGCATATTGCAAATATAGAAATTAATTTAAAACCTAAATACGGAAAATCATATATTTGTTATACATCAGTTATTATAATTACATCCAGCAACAGCAATCTGCAGGTGGCTGTCCTTAAAAATAAATTAATATGAAGTACTTATTTAATTTCCTATTTGTTTTGCCTTCTATTTTATTAGGTCAAGAATATTACCAAAAAAATGGAGTGGAGGGATATATTTTGAGAGCGGATATATTTAATGACAATAACTATTTAAATCCTACCGTAAACGATGTCGAATGTTTCGAAACTAAACTGAAAGAAAAAGTATCGGGGTATTATTCAGAGTTTTATAGACAATACTATTCGAAAAAAATTGATGAGAAAGAGTATTTGTTAGTAAAACTCATTCATAAGTCGTTAATAGGAAAGGACTTAAAAGAACTTAAAAACAAACCCTTTATAGTGATAGACGGTTGTGAAAGTGTAAGATTTATTGTTTATGATATAGAAAAACAAGAAATCATAAAAGATGTAAACGGTGGTGGATGTGGTGCATAAAATAAAAATACAATACTATAATTAGTCGCTCCTTAATTGATGCTTAACCATTTGACTGTTAGTGTTTTAAATGTAAACTTATTTATTTGTTGTTACAAGATTTTGTATATTTGACATCAAAACTTTTAAAAAACTATTGGATTTCAAAATTTTCAGATGGGAAAAAATTATTTCCAAAAATTAAGGGATTTCAATTAAAGGAATTGCCAATAAAAAGGGCAAATAAGGAAACCCAACAACCCTTTATTGAAAAAGCAGACAAAATGCTTTCTCTCAACAAAGAACTACAAGAACTTGCTGATAAATTTAAAAGAATGTTGGAGCGAGAATTTGAATTACCTGAAATCCGGTTTCTGAATCTTTAACCTAAACCTTCAAATCTGTTTCTAATCCTATCAAATCTTTATTTCTGTCCAAAATCGGTTGAACCTGTTCGGCAAGAAATTCTTTGGTTTGAATTGGTGCAAAACCAATAAAATTTTTCGGGTCTAAAACCTGTTGCAGTTTTTCTTTATCAATATTAAAGCGTTCATCTGCTAAGATTCGTTCCACTAAATCATTGGGTTTTCCTTCCATTTTAACTTGTTTGGCTGCTTCCATACTGTGCTCGCGAATGAGTTCATGTAATTCCTGACGGTCGCCACCGTTCTTCACGCCTTCCATAATGATGTATTCGGTTGCCATAAACGGAAGTTCATCAAGAATATGTTTTTCAATCACCTTTGGATATACCACCATTCCGTCCAAAATATTGTTCCAAATAATCAAAATTGCATCAATTGCCAAAAATGATTGTGGAATGCTCAAACGTTTGTTGGCTGAATCATCTAATGTACGTTCAAACCATTGGGTTGAAGCCACCATTGCCGGACTGCTCGCTAATGAAATTACGAATTTTGCCAAAGCGGAAATCCGTTCACTGCGCATAGGATTTCGTTTATATGCCATCGCTGATGAACCGATTTGTGATTTCTCAAACGGTTCTTCGATTTCTTTTAAATTTTGCAACAAACGGATATCATTGGTAAATTTATGTGCGGATTGAGCAATATTGGATAAAGTTGCCAGTACTTCTGCATCGATTTTACGGTCGTAAGTTTGTCCGGTTACTCCTAAAACTTTTTTAAATCCGAATTGTTCCGACAATCGTTTGTCTAATTCTTTAACTTTGGTGTAATCATCATCAAATAATTCTTTAAAACTCGCAGCAGTTCCGGTAGTACCTTTTACGCCTCGAAAGCGTAAAGTATCAATTCTGAATTCTAATTCTTCAAAATCCAACAGAACCGATTGCAACCAAAGTGTTGCTCTTTTCCCAACTGTTGTCAACTGTGCCGGTTGGAAATGTGTGAAACCCAAAGTAGGTAAATCTTTGTATTCTAAAGCAAAATCGTTCAATCCTTTAATGACATTGACTAATTTTTTCTTAACAATCAACAAAGCTTCCCGGATTTGAATCAAATCGGTATTGTCGCCCACAAAAGCGGAAGTTGCACCTAAATGAATAATCGGTCGTGCTTTTGGTGCTACATCGCCCAATGTGTGAACATGTGCCATGACGTCATGCCGGAATTGTTTTTCATATTTTGCTGCTGTTTCATAATCAATATTGTGAATATTATCCCGAATTTCCTGTACTTGTTCCTCTGAAATATCCAAACCTAATTCTTTTTGGATTTCGGCAAGAGCGAGCCATAATTTTCGCCAGGTTGAAAACTTCATATCGGGTGAAAAGTTATAAAGCATTTCATCGCTGCTGTAACGGGATTCAAGTGGATTTTGGTATTTAGTTGTTGACATTGGATTGATTTTTTTACAAAATTAAGCTTTCAAAAAGAATTTGAGTAATTAATTCACTTTTTTACAAATATCGTTTATAATCAAATCAGCATGGATAATTGAGTTTTCAATGAACCATTTATGGGTTTCCATTCCACCACAAACTACGCCTGCCAAATAGATTCCCGGGATATTCGTTTCCATTGTTTCGGGATTGTACTGAGGCAAAAGTAAATTATCGTTTGATAATTCAATACCGCATTTTCTAAGAAAGTCAAAATTCGGGCGATAACCGGTCAACGCCAATACAAAATCATTCTCAATTTCAATCTCATCTTCCGGTGTTTTGATTTTCACTTTTTTAGGCGAAATGGAAATTAATTCTGAATTGAAATAAGCTTGAATACTACCTTCTGCAATTCGATTTTCAATATCGGGTTTCACCCAATATTTCACTCTTTCGCCAATGGTAGATTTCCGAATTACCATACTTACTTCTGCTCCTTTTCGCCAACATTCCAAAGCCGCATCTACAGAAGAATTACTTGCTCCTATTACTATTATTTTCTGTCCGAAATACGGATGAGCTTCTTTGTAATAATGAGAAACTTTTGGTAATTCTTCGCCCGGAATGTTCAAATAATTCGGAATATCATAAAATCCGGTTGCAATGATTACATTTTTTGAATAATATTCGTTTTTTGTGGTTTTAATGTGTTTTTTATCTTTTTCAATCGAAATTTGAGTTACTTCTTCATAAAAATTTGCATTTAAATCAAATTGTTGATGAATTCTTCTATAATATTCCAAAGCTTCTTGCCTGCCGGGTTTAAATGAAACATTTGTAAAGGGAATTCCACCGATTTCCAATCGTTCGGCAGTAGAAAAAAAAGTCATATATAAAGGGTAATTGTACAAACTATTGACAATACTTCCTTTTTCAATCATTAAATAATTTAGATTTTTTCGTTGTGCATTCAAAGCACAGGCAAGTCCAATTGGCCCTGCTCCTACTATGATGAGCTCATATTCTTTCATGTCGGCAAGTTAAAAAGTTTATATGACTTTTGCCCTTTTAAATTGTGTGGAATTTAAGTGATTTTTCTCAAAATCAGAAAGACTTACTTCAGTATTAAACTTCCATTTTTCTTTGTTCTTTTTTACGGTCTTCTTCTCTTAATGTGATTTTTCTCAAACGAATGTGATGAGGCGTAACTTCAATACACTCATCTCCTTGAATATACTCCATACATTCTTCCAAAGACATTTCAATTTTTGGAGCAATTGCTGCGGCATCATCTTTTCCGGAAGCCCGCATATTATTCAATTTTTTAGCCTCTACTACATTAACAACCAAATCATTAGGTCGGCTATGTTCACCCACAATCATTCCGGTGTAAACTTCTTCTCCCGGAGAAATGAAGAATTTTCCCCGATCTTGTAATTTATCAATCGAATAAGGCGTTGCCGTTCCTTGGTCTTTACTGATTAAAACACCTGCTAAACGCCCGGCAATGTTTCCTTTGAATGGTTTATATTCACTGAAACGATGCGCCATTACAGCTTCTCCGGCGGTTGCAGTCAACATTTGAGAACGTAAACCAATTAAACCTCTTGACGGAATATCAAATTCTAAATGCTGATTTTCACCTTTTGATTCCATCACCAATAAATCGCCTTTTCGCTGAGTAACCAAATCAATCGCTTTACTGGCATAATCTTGTGGAATATCAATTACTAAAGTTTCGTAGGGTTCTGATTTTACTCCGTTGATTTCTTTAATGATGACTTGCGGTTGTCCAACGGTTAATTCATATCCTTCACGGCGCATGGTTTCAATCAAAACCGATAAGTGCATAATGCCTCGTCCGTAAACTAAATAAGAGTTGGAATCATCGGTAGCTTCTACACGCAAGGCTAAGTTTTTTTCTAATTCTGCTTCCAAACGCTCAATCAAATGACGACTGGTAACGTATTTTCCGTCTTTTCCGAAAAAAGGAGAATTATTGATTCCAAAAGACATACTCATTGTAGGTTCATCAATCTCAATTCCCGGCAGGGCTTCCGGATTTTCGCTGTCAGCAATTGTATCACCAATTTGAAATTTGTCCATTCCTACTACAGCACAAATATCACCGGCTTTGACTTCAGTTACTTTTTTCTTGGCTAAACCTTCAAAAACAAATAATTCTTTTACTTTCTGTTTGGTCATACTTCCGTCCGGCTTCACTAAACTTATCCACTGTCCTTCTTTTACAGAACCTCGAGTGATTTTCCCTACGGCAATCCGACCTAAAAAAGAAGAATAGTCCAATGAAGTAATCTGCATTTGCAAAGCTCCTTCTTCGGTTTCCGGACTTGGAACGTATTCAATAATTCCATCCAACAAAGGAGAAATATCTTCTGTTGGAACATTTTCTGTGTTGAACCAACCTTGTTTGGAAGAACCGTAGAAAGTTGGGAATTCCAATTGTTCTTCGGTTGCATCTAAATTAAAAAATAATTCAAAAACAGCTTCGTACACTTCTTCCGGACGACAATTAGGTTTATCAACTTTATTGATAATTACCAATGGTTTTAATCCTAATTGTAAAGCTTTTTGCAAAACAAAACGGGTTTGCGGCATAGGACCTTCAAAAGAATCCACCAATAAAGCCACTCCGTCTGCCATTTTTAACACACGTTCTACTTCTCCTCCAAAGTCGGCGTGCCCGGGAGTATCAATCACATTAATTTTTACACCTTTGTATTCAACTGCTGCATTTTTTGAGAAAATTGTAATTCCTCTTTCCCGTTCCAAATCATTGTTATCCATGATTAATCCGGTGGATTCTTGGTTTTCTTTAAAAGTGTGAGTGAAATGTAAAATTTTATCGACCAAAGTTGTTTTTCCGTGATCTACATGTGCGATAATCGCAATATTCCGAATGTTTTGCATATAAAAATTTGAGGGTGCAAAATTACGGAAATAATCCGGATTTTTGAAGTTATTTTGAATTCTGAGTTTTGATTGATTTTCTTTAAGGAGCAGTAACTTGTTTTAATTGTTTAGTGCACTAATTATGAATAATTTAACGTATATGGTTTTATAAATAATGCTTCTGATGTATTGCTTCCTCATTATTTTTCAACTAACTATTAAAGAAAACAAAAACTCATTCTCAATCAAAATCAAGTAGAATTTGTATTCTAACTAAAATTTTAATTTGATTAAAAATTATTTCCTAATAAATTTAATCCGATTTAATTTTCCATTGGAATCTTTTAAATTCAAAATATAAACTCCTGTTTCAAATCCACTAAATTTTTGATTCAAATTATTTTCAATTTGCTTTAAACTTCCTTTAAATTCTAATAAAACACTACCGTCCATCGAATATAAATTACACAAATAAACTTTGTCATCCCATTCCGATTTAAAATGCAATTTTTCTCCTTTAGCAATCGGGTTAGGATAAATTTTAATTTCTGAAACGCCCATTTCATCCGTTGACATAGTATCGGGATAAACCAAAATTTTCTGTCCGTCAAATCCTACTGCAAAAACTTTATCTGCATTTGTTGGATAATAAATTTTGGTTGTATTTAATGAAATATCGCCGGTTCCAACAATAGCAACTTGCATCAATTGACCATTGGTATCATAAACTTCAAAAGCCACAGCGTTCTGCCAATCTTCATTCTGAATTCTCAGCTGACTTCCAGTTTTCATTACGCCCACACCGGT
>JAVFAE010000041.1:0-12215 GCA_034002605.1 Weeksellaceae bacterium
CAAATAGCCTCTGTTTAGAATTTGCTCACTTTCGTCGTTGAGCCACCATATTTCATTCATTTATACTGTTTTTTTTAAAAGTTTTTCCGGATAGAATTTTTCACAAGCAATTTTTTCTCCGGTTATAATTTTACTTATATGACAAAAAGATAAATCAGAATCTACACTTAGGTATTCATCTGCTTTTTTAATACAATAATTAAGGGTGTAACCAATTGAAATACAAACTTTTTTGTTCTTTTTGAATGCCATTCCCATATATAAATAGCTACCTAATTTATAATCAGCTTGTTGGTTAAATTCAATTTCTTTTTGGATTTTACTATTCATTTCGAGTAAATTATTCATAAGACTTTGGTTTTTTTATTATTCTCATCCAATGCTACGAATGTAAAAACACCTGAAATGGATTTTTTCTGTGGTGTATTTTTATACATTTCTTCCTGAAACAAATCTACTTTTACTTTTAAGCTGGTCGTTCCAATTTCAATGACTTCTGCAACTAATTCAACAATAGTTCCTGCCGGAATGGGTTCTTTAAAATCAATTTTATCGGAAGAAATAGTCACGACTTTTTTCCGACTGAAACGGGTAGCAGCAATAAAAGCCACTTCATCCATCATATTCATAGCTGTTCCTCCAAACAGAGTATCGTAATGATTGGTTGTATTGGGGAAAACGACTTTGAAGATAGTTGTACGAGATTGGGCTATTCTTTTTTCAATTTCTGTATTCATTTTTTCTATAGTTAAAATAAATCTTCTGCATGAATACTTTTATCGTGCTTGGTATATGCCGTAGGCCGTTTAGCAAAAAAATCATCCAATTCATTGGCGAAAATATCTTCATCAAACCATTGCATTGGTTTATATTCTTCAATTGTAATATTAAAAAGCTTTGGAATACCGATTTTTTGTAAAGAATCATCCACACGATGTTTCATGAAATTGAGCATATCTTCTTTTGTGAAGAAATCCAATTCGCCATTTTCATAAATCCAGTCCAAAAGTTCTGACTCGTAATCAATATATTTTCTGACCTCATCTGCCATTCTGTTTTTTATGGTATCGGTCAAATAACCTTCACTATCTAATTTATTCAGCAAGTAAATACCTGCATCTGCATGATTTTGTTCATCAATAGAAGTCCATGCAATAATATTAGAAGTGTTTTTTAAATAGCCTTTGAATCTTGTGAAAGAAAGAATATTAGCAAATTGTGAAAATAAGGATGAATTTTCGATTACAATGGCAAAGAATAATAGTTTTGAAATCACATCTTTGTCGGCATATAAACTAGTTTCAATCAGTTCTAATTTCTTTTTGAATACCGGAATATCTATAAGATTTTCAAAATCTTTATTGTAGCCCAAGACCTCTAATAATCGGGCATAAGCTTCTCCATGTCTGACTTCGCATTCGGCAAAAGTAGCACCGAGATTATTAAATTCCGGCTTAGGAAAATGTTTGTATAAGTCGCCCCAAAATAGTTTTACACCTACTTCTACCTGAGCAATACTCAGTAAACTTCGTTTGACGATTTCTTGTTCTAAATCCGTCAGATTGGATTTGAAATCCTGAATGTCTGCCGTGAAATCAATTTCTTTGTGAACCCAAAAAGAAGAATTCATACTATCCACAAACTGCATGACTTCGGGATATTCAAATGGCTTGTAATTTAATCGTTTGTCAAAAATGCCCATTGCATAATAATTTTAAAAAGTTAAACAAAGGCACAAAAAAGGAAGGAAAAAAGAAGTGAGAACCACCGCTTTCCGAACTTCGTTTTTTATGCGAAAACAAAATTCAAAACTATTTTGGCAGGTAGCCTGGCTTACGATTTCTAATCGATTACAGTTGCGCAACAGCTCGGGATTCTCACCCGATTCCCCTGTTTTCTGTGAAGACAGCCAAAACAGTAATTATTTGAGAACAAATCTAAAAATGAAAACTGAAATGGCTACTGTTTGTAAGGTTTAATTATTAACAACAGTTGTTAATAGCCTCATAAAGAGTGAATTGATTTTTATTTATCCAATAATCCAAAAACTTCTTGCAATAAAGGTGTGCTTCTCAAACCAATGTTTTTTCGGATTCCGTTTTCTTTATCTTCTACCATTTTAAAAACACGGTCAATAGCTTGCTCGGTTACGTATGCATTCAAATCGGTTGTGATATTTTGACCGCTGATTCGGTTATATTGAGTGAAAATTTGTTCCCAGATTTTATCAGCTCCAACTTTTCCTAATGAGTTTTTTACTTTGGGTTGAAAAGCAGTAAATAATTGAGAAGTTGTTCTGTTTTGCAAATAGGAAGTTGCCGCATTATCTGCTCCAAAAAGAATTCCTTTGGCATCGTTGAAAGTCATGCCTTTAATTGCATTAATGAAAATGGGTGTGGCTTCATTAACTGCATCTTCAGCTGCCCGGTTTAAAAGTTTTAAACCTTCATCTGCTAAACTTCCTAATCCAATGTTTCGTAAAGTTTTATCTACTTTTTGTAATTCTTCCGGAAGTAAAATCCGGGTTAATTGATTTCCGTAGAATCCATTGGTTTTTCCTAATTTTTGAATTCCGTCTTGCACGCCAAATTCTAGGGCTTGTTTTAATCCGTCTGCGATTTTTGAATTGGAAATTCCTCCGGAATTATCAACCGTGGGTAAATTCGATGTAATTTGTTGTAATTCCGTACATCCGAATAATAAAAAACTACTTAATCCGAGTGTGATGATATGTTTTTTCATTGTAGTAAATTTTTAAAATTAATTATTTCTGACATGAATAGAGCCTACTATTTTTTCGTCATCTATTTGTAAAATGTACCAATAAGTTCCGGAAGAAACGGCTCTTCCCATATAAGTTCCGTCCCATAAAATATCAGAAGAACTGACTTTTCGGGAAACGAATAATTTTCCGTTTCGGTCAAAAATCTGAATATAAATCTGCTCGTATTGTTGATTTATTCCTCGTATTTGCCAAGTATCATTGATTCCGTCATTATTAGGCGAAATAAAATTAGGAATATGGTAATAGGTGAATTTGTAAATATTTCCATAACAACCCACAAAATCGCGAACATGAATTAAATAATCGTCCGGAATAATATTTTGGAATGTTGATGAACTTTGCCAAAATATACCGTCTAATGAATATTCGTAAATTCCGGATGGACTTACATTTACTGTAATGGAATTGTCAGAATTCATTTGAATACCGGTAATCACAGGTTCACCCCCAATTACAACTTCAATCGGAATGCTGGCATCACAGCCATCAGTTGTTAAAACGTGCACCCAATACATTCCGGGATGACTTACTATAACTTCATTGGAAAAAATATCTTGATTTTGGTCTTCTCCTTGTAAACCTTCCCATTCATACGAATTAAATTCATCTGGGATATTTAAAACGATTTCTGTTCCTGAACAAAAGGCGAATTCAGTCGGAAAATTAAGGTCAATTTCTGAAATTATTAATTTTAATTCGGCAATGCCATAACAAATGGAATTTCCATCGGAAACTTTTGCATAAATCGTTTGGGAAGAAGGTATTGAAAGAGTAGGAGATAAGGGATTTTGATTGTTGTGCAAATCTTCCAGCGTTTCAAAATAAGAAAAATCTAAACTTGCATCCGGATTAATTTCGGGTTGAATTTCAGTTAAATTAAAAGTTGCTAAACCTGAAGTAAGATCTTTACATTCTGATAAAATACGGTTTTGAGCGGCAGGAGGAACATCAATTAGGATATGAACCGGAATAATATAAGTTGTATTTTGAGTTGCCTCGTGAACTCGAATATATACAAAACTATCTTGATGAGCAATTGGATTGGTATAAGGGTCGTTTAAGGGTGAGTTTCCGGTCATCGCATTTTGCTGTGTAGCATGATAGCTGATCTGAATATTCAAAGCTTCATGCAAACCAGCAGCTCCCCACCAAGCATTGGCAGAACTTCCTTGCGGACGATTTTTTACAGTGGTTAAATCCATGGTTTCCAGATTGATTTCATACAATTCATTTTCCGTATTTCCATAAAGTCGTCCGTATTCAGCAGCCAAACCAAAGGTTCCGGTTTTGATTTTCCCTAAATCCTGATGGCTGACATAGGCGTTATTCTCTCCTAAAGTAACTTTAAATAAATGGTCTTTCCCGTCGGGCATTGTCCAAGCGATGTATAAGAAATTTCCGATTTGGACAAAATCTCCACTTGGATTTCCCAAACCGAAGTCGTGCCACAAATGAAACTGACTTAAATTATTTGGATGAGCCCTATAGACCTTGCTTGTCCAACCTCCTTCATAAAGAAAATTTAAATGGTCAAAAGAAAGAGCTAAGACACTTTGTCCATTGGAATGGATTTGTCCGATGGTTTGTAGCGTACAATTTTGAGTGTTTACTTTTTGAAGTACACCATATTTTCGAGTGATGTAAATTTCGTTTTGATTGTTAATGGCAATGTCATAATAGCCTCCGGCACCATCCATATCTCCACAAACTTGAACAACTTGCGGATTATCGTAAAGATTAATGATTTTTTCAATTCCTCTGTGAGCTTTGGTCACAAAAATTTCAGGTGATTCATTGAATTGAATCAGAATGTCCAAAGCATAATTTTGTAATTGACTAAAAGGAATTTGAACAAAACCATCTCCATCAAAATCACAAACTGAAATTTCTTTTGTGTCAGTAATAATCTGACCAAAAAGAGGCAGAAAACACAAAAAAAACAACAAAGTAAACTTTGACTTCAAAATCATTTCGATTATTAAGAATGTGCAAAGTTCTGAAATTTCAGAGTATTTATAATTGTAATTTAAAGAAAAAAACCGGTTAATTTTTAGTTAACCGGTTTCTGTAGTTGTTTTATTTACTTGATAAACCAAATTCTTTTCTCAAATCTTCTACTCGGTCTAATTTTTCCCAAGTGAAAAACTCTAAATTTTTAATTATTTTTTCGTTGGTTCTTCCTTTATTAAAGATTTTATCTGCGGTATAAGGTGTTCGCCCCATGTGCCCATAGGAAGCCGTTTCCCGGTAAATAGGATTTCGTAATTTTAGTGATTGCTCAATGGCGTAGGGGCGTAGATCAAATAATTTTGAAATTTTATCGGCAATTTCCCCATCGCTCATATTAACTTTGGAAGTTCCGTATGTATTGACGTATAAACCACAAGGTTTTGAAACTCCAATGGCATAAGAAACCTGTACTAAAACTTCATCGGCAATTCCGGCAGCTACCATATTTTTTGCAATGTGCCGTGTGGCATAAGCTGCACTTCTATCCACTTTTGAAGGGTCTTTTCCACTAAAAGCACCACCGCCATGCGCTCCTTTTCCACCGTAAGTATCCACGATAATTTTTCTTCCGGTTAAACCGGTGTCGCCATGAGGACCTCCGATTACAAATTTTCCTGTAGGGTTGATGTGGTATTCAATTCCGGGGGTAAATAATTTCTGAATTTCCGGATTTTGTTTTTGAATAACTCTCGGCATCAGAATTTCTTGTATATCTTTTCGGATTTGAGCTAACATAGCCTCGTCTGTGTCAAATTCATCGTGTTGTGTGGAAATGACAATATTGGCAATCCGAATGGGAGTATGCTCATCGGAATATTCGATGGTTACTTGTGATTTTGCATCCGGACGTAAATAGGTGATTTCTTTTCTTTCTCTTCGTATTTCGGCCAATTCTTTCAAAATGGAATGTGCCAAATCCAAAGCGATGGGCATATAATGTTCAGTTTCATTAGTGGCATAGCCAAACATCATTCCTTGGTCGCCGGCTCCTTGACTTTCTGCTTTTGTTTCAAAGTCATCGTTTTCTTTAGCTCGGTCAACTCCTTGGTTGATATCCGGTGATTGTTCATGAATAGCAGATAAAACACCACAGGATTTTGCACTGAACATATATTTTCCTTTGGTATAACCGATTTGTTCGATTACATCCCGGGCAATTTCCTGCACGTCTAAATAAACATCGGATCTGACTTCTCCGGCTAAAATTACCTGACCGGTCGTAACCAAAGTTTCACAAGCTACTTTGGATGAAGGGTCATAGGCTAAAAAATGGTCAATTAATGCATCTGAAATTTGATCGGCTATCTTGTCAGGATGCCCTTCAGATACGGATTCTGAAGTGAATAAGTAAGGCATATTTTAATTTTCTGAAAAGAGGCAAAATTGTATGAAGCTTCCTGCTTTAGCAATTTTTTGAGAGGTTGCAATCAGACAAATCCTTCCTCTAAGGGTTTTTACTGTTGCAAACTTAAGCAGTTTCTTACTTATGTTCCTAAAAAAATCCGGATTATTTTAAAATATTGAGTTTAATCATGCATTCTTTCATTTTTTGATAGGTTCGTTCGATATCGTCATCTAAACCAATAGAAAAACGAATTAAACCTTCACTCAATCCCATTTCTTTTTGTTCATCGGCTGGAATTTCACTGGAAGTTGAAGTTCCCGGAGCACTGAATAAAGTTTTATAAAATCCCAGACTAACAGCTAAATAACCTAAATTTTCGTTTTGCATCATTTCCATTAAAGCATTGGCTTTTTCTAAAGAACCCGCATCAAGGGTCAGCATTCCACTGAAACCAAAATCAGCGTGGTACATTTTTGAAAGTAATTCATGTCCTTTATGGCTTTTTAAACCCGGATAAACGACTCTCATTCCGTCTTTTTCAAAAGCTTCTGCCAAATAAAGTGCATTTCTCCCGTGTTGTTTCATTCGGACAGGCAAAGTGCGTAAATTTTTCAAAATACTTGCTGAACGGAAACTGTCCATCGTCGGACCTAAAAGCATACAAGCACCATCGTTTACATCGCGTAATTGGTTGATGAATTCTTGTGTTCCGCAGATTACACCTCCTACTGTATCGCTACTTCCATTGATGAATTTCGTTAAACTGTGAATGGTAACATCTGCTCCTAAATCGGTTGGCGTAATCACTAAAGGACTGAATGTATTGTCAACAACTAATTTTAAATGGTATTTTTTAGCTAATTGAGCCAAAGATTCAATGTCGGTTACTTCCAAAAGTGGATTACTAAGACTCTCACAATAAATGACTTTAGTGTTTTTTGTGATTAAACTTTCAACTTTTTCTAAATGGGTGATGTCCACAAAGTTTGTTTTAATACCTAATTTTGGCAGAAAATTTTTCATAAAAGCATAAGTTCCTCCATAAATCGTTCGGCTTGAAACAATTTCATCTCCGTTTTGACAAAGTTGCAACAAAACCGAAGTGATGGCTCCCATTCCGGATGCAGTAACATTTGCGGCTTCTGTGTTTTCCATAGCTGCTAAAGCTTCGCCTAAATATAAATTACTGGGTGAGGAGTGACGGGAATACAGATAACAACCTTCTGAAGTGCCTTCAAAAGTATCGGACATGGATTTTGCAGAAAGAAAAGTATAAGTAGAAGAATCGGAAATAGAAGGATTAACACCTCCAAATTCTCCAAAGAATTGTAAATCTTGAATACGATTTGCCGGTTTGTGCTTTTTCATTTTTTATAATTTATTTTAGTTCAAAGTAATTAAATACTTGTTTCTTTGTCAAGCATTAATTAAAATATTAGATTTTTTTTCTAAAAAAACCTTAAAAATTAGAATATTATTCCTAAAATTAAATTAGATTTAGACCTTTGATTAAAAATTTTCATTATGATTTTAGATAAAGTCGATTTGCAATTATTGAATTTACTTCAGGAAGATGCAAAAATCACTCACAAAAAATTATCAGTAAGTTTAAACTTGTCAACTACAGCAGTTTATGAACGAATTAAAAAATTGGAAAAATCCGGTATTATAAAAAAATATACAGCTTTGTTGGATAGAAAAGTTTTAGGTAAAGAATTGATGGTTATGGCACATCTTCGTTTGGATCGTCATTCTCGCGACAATATTACAGATTTTGAACAGCAAATTTCATTATTGAAAGAAGTTCATGAATGTTATCACGTTAGTGGTGAATATGATTATATTTTAAAAATGACTTTTTCGGATATGGATGCTTATCGGGATTTTATGGTTAGGAAATTAACCAGCATTCCCGGTGTCGGAAATTCACACAGTATGTTTGTTATCAATGAAGTAAAAAATGAAGTGGGTTATAAATTATGAAAATTCATTGATTTTGGCTTGCTTGGAATGGGAATAAATACTTCGAATCATTCCGTCTGTAATTCCGATTTTAGGAACATGAATTTTTTGTGCATTTGACCATTTCATGATTTTAATGTAAATTTCCAAAGCAAATTCCACCACATCGGCACGGTCAGGCTTCATATTTAATTCTCGCAGACGTTCTTCAAAATTCATTGATTTTACAATTTTGTAGCGATTTCTCAAGTAAGTACCCGGCATAGGACGACCTAATTTAATTCCGGAATATTTATAAATATGGTTGATGTTTCCGCCTGAACCGATTAAATCGACATTGTGTTGACTTATGTTTTCTTCCACCCATTTTTTCATTTCCGGAAAAACCGTTTGTTCTACTTTTTCGTTCAATAAACGGACTGTTCCAACTTCAAATGATTTTGAAAGAATGACATCTCCATTTTTTATCAAAGTTAATTCAGTACTTCCTCCACCTACATCTACATAAAGATAGTTGTTTTCGTTCAAAATAAATTTTTGCAATTCTGATGTAAAAATCAATTCAGCTTCTGTTTTTCCATCAATGATTTCTACTTCAATCTTTGATTTCTCCTGAATTTTTTTGATGATTTTTTTTCCGTTTTCAGCTTCCCGCATTGCAGAAGTTGCGTATGCCAAATAAGAATTTACACCGTAAACATTCATTGTTAATTTAAAAGCTGTCATGGCTTCAATCATGCGCTTTGTGTTTTTTTCTGAAATCATTTGATTCGTAAAAACGTCTTTTCCTAATCGAATTGGCATTCTCAAAATACAAGTTTTATTGAAAACAGCTTGTTCTTCGGGAAATTCATACACATAGTTGATGAGTAGTCGCATAGCGTTAGAACCAATGTCGATAGCAGCTAATTTATGAATGTTCATTTTTCTTTTTTTCTTGGTTCAATTGATGTAAATAATCATAAGTGGCAAATTGTGAGCGTAAAGGAGGTAAATCATTTTTGCGATAAGTCAGACTGAGATGTGCATCATGAAGTCGCCCTTTGATATTATCATTAAAACTCAAATCAAAAGTATCCATAATCATTTGTTTAATTTCCGAATCATAAATCGGGCAAGCTACTTCAATACGAGCATCTAAGTTTCTTTCCATTAAATCTGCCGAAGAAATGAAAACCAAATCTTTTCCGGCATTTTTAAACCAATATATTCGTGAATGCTCCAGAAATTTATCAATAACACTGACCGATTCAATGTTTTCAGAAATTTTTGGAATTCCGGGAATTAAACAATGGATTCCTCTTACGACCAATCGGATTTTAACACCTTCAGCTGAGGCTTTGTAAAGTAAATTAATGGTTTCTTTATCGCTCAAACTGTTTAATTTTAGATTGATTCCGGCAGGAAGTCCTTTTTTATGATTTTTAATTTCTTTTTTAATGAATTTAGTTAGTCTTTTTCGGTTTTGCATAGGCGAAACCAAAAGATGTTTATAAGATTGAGTTAAATAATTAGCATTAAAGAATTTAAAAATCTGGTTGATTTCTTCTGTAATTTCAGGTTGAGAAGTGAGTAAAGTGTAATCAGTATAAAGCTTAGCCGTTCCGGCATGGAAATTTCCGGTGCTGATGAAAGCGTAAGAAGTTGCCATATTGCCTTCTGTTTCACGCTCAATGTATCCGATTTTAGAATGAACTTTTAATCCTGAAACTCCAAAAATCACTTCAACTCCGGCATCTCTCAGTTGTTTGGACCATTTTACGTTATTGGCTTCATCAAAACGCGCTCTTAATTCCAAAACGGCAGTTACTTCTTTTCCGTTTCGGGCTGCATTTATTAAGGCACTCATGACTTGCGATTGTGATGAAACCCGATAAATGGAAATTTTAATTTTCGTTACTTTCGGATCAATGGCGGCTTCTCTTAAATAACGTAGAAAAATGGAATAATCATGATAAGGTGCATACAAAATTTGGTCTTTTTCGGAAATAGCTTCGATATAAGTTGAATGTTTTGTAAAATCATGCGGAACAATGGGATGAAGTGGAGCATAAACCAAATCTTTCCTTTCCAAATCTGGAAATTTCATTAAATCGCGTTTGTTGTGATATTTTCCACCCGGATTAATGCTGTCATAATCATCAATCCGCAATTTTTTCAGTAGAAATTTCAAAGTATCATCCGCCACTTCTTTGTCATAAACGATTCGAACCGGTTGTCCTTTTTTTCGATTATCTAAGCTTTTCACTACTTTTTCTAAAATGCTGTCTTCTAATCCATTATCAAATTCTAATTCGGCATCTCGTGTTATTTTAATTGAGTGCGCTTCAATGAAATCAAATTTAAAAACCTTGAAAATTTCAGCTAAATGATAACGAACAATATCTTCCAAATATATGACATATTGTTTTTCGTCAATTTTAGGCAATAAAATAAAACGAGGAAAAAGCTGAGTCGGAAGGTCTATCAAAGCATAGTTAGATTGTTTTCCACTGGTAAATTTTACGGCTAAATAAAAAGCACCATCACGAAGAGAAGGCGTACTTCTTTTTTTATCTAAAATATAAACGCCAACGGAATGACTTAATTCGGCATGATAGAAATTGGAAATGAATTCAATATGCTCTTTCGGAATGTTTTGATCATCAACAAAATAAATATCTTGTTTTTCTAATTCCAATAAAATTTCATCATAAAGCGCATCATAGTCTTTTCTTTGAACGGCAACAATTTGGTTAATTTCATTGATTAAATCTTCATCGGATTGATTTTCAACAATGTTTTTATACACTCGACTTTTCAATTGAATCGACCGGAGTAAAGTTGAAAACCGAACGGAATAAAATTCATCTAAATTATTAGAGTAAATTCCTAAAAAGCGAAGCCGTTGAATGAGCGGAACACTTTTGTCTTTTACTTCCTGCAAAACCCGTTCATTAAAATGAAGCCAACTGACTTCCCGGTTGATATAAATAGGTGGATTCACAAATTTTTTGGTTTAATTAAATGGATTAATTCTCCTTTTTCAATTTCTTTCCAATCTGAAATAGGAAATGAGAAAACAGCTATGCCCGAAGTGGGCAAATTATCAATGTATTGGTTACTCATTCGGTTTACAAATTCGGTATAAGCTTCATTATGTCCGAAAAATAAAGCGGAACCAATAGAATTATCAATGGTTTTAATGAATTTTAATAAATCAAAAAATGAAAAAGTATATAGTTTTTCATCAAAAGTAATTTCCGGTCTTGTTGAAAAATATTCACCGGCAATTTCTGCCGTTTTTCTGGCTCTTTGTGCCGGACTGGAAAACCATGCATCTACTTCAAAATTCAGTTTTTTTTGTAATTCTTTTGCCGATTTATGCGTTCGTTCTATTCCGATAAAATTCAAATCTCGTTCAAAATCGCTTACTCCTGTTTCCCATAAGCTTTTTCCGTGTCTGAATAATATTAAGTTTTTCATAAATTTTATTTTTGATACTTCAAAACAGTTTCAATAATTGCATTTCCTATTTCTTCTATTTTTTCTGAATTCCACTTCAGAGAAATTGGAATTGACAAACATTTTTTCATAATTTCATCCGATGCTGAGAAATTCTGATTTTCATAATCCGGAAGTAAATCCAATTGTTCTTTGTAGAGCAAAGTGGAATTTTTCAGGTTTTTTAAATGTTCCCATTTCCGTACATAATGCCAATTATTATCAAACCAATAAGCAGAAGGGATTCCTTTATTTTTCAGTTCTAAGGCAATATTTCGGTTTATATTTTCATCAGATAGAAAAAACGAAAGAAAAGAGGCATTATCGCCATTTTCATCTAGAATTCTACGAAACTTAATTTCCGGAATTTTTTGCAGGATGGCCTTTAATTCAGCTTTAATTTGACGTTGCTTTTTCAGGATTTCATCTAACTTTCCAAATTGAGCTAAACCGATGGCTGCATTCAATTCGGAAATTCGGAAATTCATTCCTATTATCGGGTGCCCTTCTGCACCGCGGTCGTTCCCAATATGGTCGTGTCCATGGTCAGAATAAGGATGAGCTAAATTGTAAACCGAAGAATTTTGAGTAAGAACTGCACCGCCTTCTCCACAAGTAACAGTTTTGACA
>JAVFAE010000042.1:0-12183 GCA_034002605.1 Weeksellaceae bacterium
ATAATTTTGGGTACAAAAACTGCGTGTTTCCATCTAATAAATAATGAATACCCACCGTAATTTTCCAGCTTAATTTTTTCGTAATTTTCCAATTGTATTTTAACTGAATCCCCAGTTCCGTCTGATTCAGCCGGATATCATTTTGATAATCATCCGCCTCATACATCGCATTTTCGTCAGAAAAAAGAAAATTTGTTTTGAGGAAATTATTCAGGTTTTGAACAGTGAAATTAGCTTCCAGAAAGTCACCTTCGGCTATTTTATGTATCCATTTTGACTCCAACGCACCGTAATGGAGTTTCCTGTCTATTTTTTGATTTAAGAAATAAACAAGCGTTGAGTCAAAGGCATTTCCGAAAATGGGCCGGTCTGAATCCGAATATAAATTTTCCGTATTATTTTGAAACAAATACCTAAGATTGACCGCCCATACATTCCGGGGATTTACACGGTTGGTGTATTTAATTTTCTGGTCAAAATGATAACTTTCAATCGGTGTTCTGTTTTGGGAATGGATTTCATTAAAAATACTATTTTGCTCTTTCTCAAAATCATTGGCTGAAAACAATGATGAAATATCCAGATTAGAATTTTTATTGATTTCATATATCCAGTCAAGACCTGCTTTAAGTGTAAAGGATTTGTCTTTTGTCTTGATTTCTTCACGGTTTGTAAAAAATTCATCAGCATAGTAATCGGTAAGGCTGTTTTGATAGAAATTCAGCTTGTCCCACTTTCCGAGGATTTTGGTTTTCAGTTTGAGTTTTTCCGAAAGGGTAAATATCGAATTCAAAGAACCCGTTTCCGATTTGTTCATTTTGTAAAGAGATTTATCTAAATAAGGTACAGAAAACGGAGATTTCAGGTAATAATGATTAGGCAGGTGATCGCCTATCGTAACATCATTTGTCCTGTAAAGCTGTTCAACTCCGCCTGTTACATCATAACCCAAATCATTGGCATTTCCCAAAAAATAATGCTTATTATTTTTTCCAAAGCTCATTAAATTGAGGTTGAGGTCATAGTTATCTTCCGGAAAAAAAGTACCCTTCACTCCCGCCGTACCGAACCACGAGTTTTTTGCGCCTTCCTTTAATTTGAGGTTCAATGCAACTTTATCGGAATCTTCAAAACCCTTTAAAAGATGATTGTGCGAATAATTATTCAACACTTCCACTTTGCTAACTGGTTTTACGGGCATATTTTTGGAAACGATTTTATAGCCTTTTTCAAAGAAATCGTCTCCCTCAATCATTATTTTTTCAACTTCTTTGCCGTTTACCAGTATATTTCCTTCCTGAGTAATTTCCAATCCCGGGATTTTTTTGAGTAAATCTTCTACTACCCTTTCACTTCCGTCTAAATAAGCCCTCGCATCGAATATGATGGTATCTCCTTTAACTTCATAACTCTTTTTGGAGATAAAGACTTCTTGTAATTGTACGATTTTTTTCTGAATTTTTAACAAAAGAGGTTCCGGCGGTTTATCGGTAAATGCAAAGGAAAGCCAGTCAGATTCATAGTCCAAATCATTTACGACTATGGAATATTCTCCGGGTTTTTCCAATGAAAATTCAAAACGCCCGTCTTTCTGCGTATAAGCACTTACGACTATTTCACCACTTTCTGAATAAACCTGAATCAATACATTAGCCAAAGGGTCAAAGTCAAGATTTTCCGAAACATCGGATTCCAGACTGATTTCTCCGCTTATTTTAAACTGTGACTGAACCAGCAGAGGAAAAAGAAAAAATAAAAAAAGCAGAAATCTACCAGGTTTCCCACTCATATTTACGCTCTCTTGCCATTTCCCGTCTCATATTATCCGGTATAGGATGATATGCGCTTCCTCTTTTTGCGGCGAATGCTCTTCCTTTCTCATCATTTTCTTTATCATTACTCTGCACTGCATCTACTAAAGAAAGCGTAAATTTTGATTTATCAAATTCTATGGTTTCTTTTGTTTCATAAGGATAAGTTATTTGAGTTGCCTCCCACTTAATAGTCGGATTTTCCCGGGAAGAAATCTTTAAAATCAATCCCGGCAAACCGGAAAACTTCCAAGGACCAAATGAAACCGGAATTTCGTCTGTAAAATAGGCCACAAACGTAGAACCCCTGAATTTCAATGTTGCCTCACGACATTTAAAACCCTGTATTTCAATATTTTTTTCTACGCTTGAAATTACCCAGTTCATCTCAGGCAGACTATCCAAAATAAAATCATTTTCTTTTTTATTTTGACTATAAGTATTTGTCTCTAAGTAAATCATACCAGGGTTTTCTTTTTTCTGATAAATTTTGGTATAAAAATACCCCCCAATACTAAAAGAATTTGAACCTGATTCCACTGCATTTGATTGAGAAGTGAGACCTTCCTCATAAACAGATGAAGTTTTATCCGCAATGAGCATAGCCTTTGCTGTTGAAGAAAAACTCAATACTTCGTATTCCACAAATAGCTTTGTCTGTGCCGAAACGGAAACGGTTAGCAAAACAGTTAAAGAAATAAATATGCTTGAAATAAATTTTAACATAGTAGTAAATGTGTCAATATTACAATTAAATAAAAAAAAATTATCTGTAGATAATTCTTTTTTAACATTTTTTAGTCAACTTTTAGTCTAATCCAGTTCCAGGATGTAATATGAAACTCCAAAATTCCCCCGCTGCCCAATCTGCACATGCTGCTGCACTTGGTTGCTCAGACGTATTTGTATACACTAATATACCATCAACATAAATATAAACCGTACAAAGACCATCAGGCGACATTTCTACTTGATAGGGTACTACACTTTCCGTTAAAGAATTGTTGGCGAAAGCCAGACCAAAAACTAAGGATAATCCAATTGACATAATTACCTTTTTCATAACATATAAATTTTATTGGTTAGTAATTTTCAAATTTATCACAAAAAACTCAAAATCTTTATAACAAAAATACAACAAATTTTATTGTATTTTTGTTATAAAGATTAATCATAAAACTTTTAAATTTATAAAAACCAACTTATTATGGCTTTAGGAACTAATCTTAAAATATTAAGAAGTAAAACAAAATATTCCCAACAGGATATTGCTGATCTTTTAGAGATAAATCGTACTACCTACGCCCATTGGGAAAGTGAAACAAACGATATAAAGGCACATTTCATACCGAAACTTGCAAAAATTTTTGATGTGCCAATCACTGATTTGTTCCAAAATTGTACTGATTTTCAAGATACTATTTATAAGAATGACAAAGCAAGCTGTCATATTATCATAAACCTTTCTGATTCTGAAATTGCCATACAACTTACAGAACAAATTAAACAATGGGTACAAAATTTGAGATGTTTTTCAAAATAATTTTGTAATTTTGAATAAAGTCGCTCATGATGTCTAACGGCTTGTTAGTCAATTAAATACATAAAATATTTTGTAAAATTGAACAACTTTTTTTATTTATTTCTCAAATGCACAATGGTTTTTTTTAACATTTTTTAGTCAACTTTTAGTCCAAATTAATACTTGAGTTTAATACAAAATTCACCTACTGTCCAAAATAAACATGGCGCAACATTTGATTTTAAAAAATAAATGTTAATATCGGATGTAATTAAAAATTAAATTATCCGATATTAAAATAAAAACCGTACCTTTGTTGAGAGAAAATTTATTTATTACTAAATCACTAAAATAAAACACCGCATCCATTACCAATAAATAGATTTACAAACAGTTAAATAAAAAAACATGAAATGGCAAGATTATCCATATCACTATGAAAATTTAGACAAAACCTTAGAACGAATTCAAGAGAAAAAAACTGAATTAGATACGTTACGTCCACTCCCTTCTTATGCTCTGAAAAGCATAAAAGAAAGCATGACACTTGAATGGATATATAATTCAAACAGTATTGAAGGAAACACGCTCACGCTTCAAGAAACCAAAATGATTATTGAAGAAGGATTTACCATTAAAGGGAAATCCCTTCGAGAGCATTTTGAAGCTGTGAATCATCAAGATGCTATTGAATACATAGAAAGTTTAGTTTCAAAAGATTACATTCTAACCGAAAAAGACATTTTAAACGTTCATGAATTAGTTCTGAAACAAATCGAAAAAGAAATTGCCGGTCGATTTAGAACTTCAGGTGTACGGATTTCAGGAGCCAATTTCGTTCCACCTAATGCACTTAAAGTTAACGAACACATCACAGAATTAATAGATTGGGTAAATGTATCCGACTTAAACATTGTTCTAAAATCCGCTATTTTTCATCATCGATTTGTTTGGATTCACCCCTTTTTTGATGGAAATGGGAGAACTGTCCGTTTGATTTTTAATCTACTTTTAATGAAAGAAGGGTTTCCGCCTGCCATCATTTTAAAAAATGACCGAAAGAAATATTATGATGCACTCAACCAAGCCAATAATGGAGATTATTCTAAATTGGTTTTATTAGTTTTACAAGCATTAGAACGAAGCGTTGACATCTATCTAAGCTCGTTAACTAACACTTATGATGATTATAAACCCATCTCAAATATTGTAGAAGAAGAACGTGTTCCTTATGGACAAGAATATTTGAGTTTACTTGCCCGACAAGGGAAAATCGATGCTTTTAAAGAAGGCAGAAATTGGCTAACAACCAAAAAAGCCGTTTGGGATTATATAGAAAAACGGGACAGAAAAAGAAAATTAGATTAGAAATACCGGAAATTTCACTCCTCCTTTGTTCTAAAATGATGAGGAAAAGCTTTTTCCGGTTTTCTTTTGAATAGATTTAACAAAATCCAAGACAAAAGAAATCCTAATCCATAACTACAAAACTGAACGAAAGTCGTTATAATTGATAAAAAAGCAACTTTTAATTTTTGATTTTCTAAAAATGAAAAAATGAAAATTAGAAAAAAATAAACCCAATATCCGAACAATGGAAGCAATAAAAAATAATTTCCTTTTGACAGAAACCAAAAAAAACAACAAAATAAAGCAAACAACAACCCCAAGCTGAACACACTCGGAAACCAAAAAGTGATTTTTTTGTATTTAGGGTGTCTTTGGTTTAAAATAGGACGAGCTACTCCAAACTGATAGACTTGTTTTGCGAATTTTGATAAAGAAGTTCGTCGTTTATGAAATACTTTTGCTTCCAAAATCAATTGTGTTTCCAAACCTTTTTCCCATAAATTCATACTCAAATCCGGGTCTTCGCCTATTCGTAAATTACTGAATCCTGAAGTTTTTTCGTAGGCTTTTCGACTAATTCCCATATTGAAACTTCGTGGTTGAAATTTCCCGATTTGTTTTTCCCCACCACGGATTCCGCCTGTTGTAATAAAAGAAGTCATCGAAAAAGAAATTGCTTTTTGTAAATCTGTAAAACTTTCGTCTGCTGCATCGGGTCCGCCAAAAGCATCGGTATAATTTTCCGTTAGTTTTTGTCGAACAATTTGAATATAATCCGGAGGAATCAAAGTATCGGAGTCCAAAAAAATGAAATAACTTCCAAAAGCTTGTTTCATCCCGAAATTCCGGGAAGCTGCCGGTCCTGAATTTTTTTTATGAAAATAACGAATATTCAATTTTGAGTTGAATTTTTCAACTACATTTTTAAGTGGAATCGGCGAGCCATCATCTACAACTAAAACTTCAAAATCAGAATCGATTTGTTTTGTTAAACTCAATAATAATTCCGATAATTCATCTTCTCGTTGATAAACTGCTATAATAATCGAAAAATTCAATTTTTTCAAATCTGAAATTTTACACAAATTAAATTGAATTTATGCGGAGTACCAATTAAAACTCAGCAAAATTCTCTCAAACAATATTTTAATTTGCTGTTTATCAATAATATCATCAAGCTTTATTTACAAAATAATTTTCACTATTGCTTATTTATTCAAAATACAAATGTTAACTTTTCGTAAAAGAAATTTTAAGATTTGACAGCTTATATAAGCAAAATTTATATTTTTGCATACTATGGAATTTAGTGCGTTAGAAATTGCTTCTATTTTAGAAGGTAAAGTAAGAGGAAATCAGGATATTAAAGTTTCTTCTGTTTCTAAAATTGAAGAAGGAAAAGCCGGATCGATTTCGTTTTTATCAAATCTGAAATACGAACCTTATCTTTATAATACAAAAGCATCTATTGTTATTGTTTCAAAAGATTTTGAACCTTCTAAAGATGTTTCATCTACTCTTATCTTCGTTGAAGATGCATACAAAGCTTTTGCAAAACTTCTGACGTATGCAGGTCAGTTCCGGAATCAAAAAATAGGAATTGAAAAGAATGTACAAGTGCATGAAACAGCTAAATTAGGCAAAAATATTTATATTGGAAGTTTTGTTTTCATTGATGAAAATACAGAAATTGGAGATAATGTTAAAGTTTATTCCAATGTTCACATTGGTGAAAATGTAAGTGTTGGAGAAGGAAGTGTTATTCATTCCGGAGCTCGTTTGTACGCCGATACTAAAATCGGAAAAAATTGTATCATTCACTCCAATACCGTAATTGGTGCCGATGGATTTGGGTTTACTCCAAAAGCAGACGGAACTTTAGAAAAAGTTCCACAAATTGGAAATGTTATTATAGAAGATTACGTTGAAATCGGAGCCGGATGTACCATTGATCGGGCTACATTGGGTTCTACCATTATTCATTCCGGAGTTAAATTAGACAATCAAATTCAGATTGCTCATAATGTAGAAATCAACTCAAACACAGTTATTGCTTCTCAAACAGGAATTGCAGGTTCTACGAAAATAGGAAAAAATTGCATGATTGGTGGTCAAGTAGGAATCATCGGACACTTAAAAATTGGTGATTTTGTTCAAATTCAAGCACAAAGTGGAGTTAACAATAATATTCCTACTTATGGAAAAGTATATGGTTCGCCTGCCATGGATGCGTCTGATTTTAGAAAATCCTATGTATATTTCAGAAATTTCCCTTCCATCATAAAACGATTGGAAGAATTAGAAAAAGAAATTAAGCAACAAACAATTAAAGATTAATTTAATGTCTGACAAACAAAAAACATTAGCAAATGAAGTTAGCTTAAGTGGAGTAGGCTTACATACAGGACGAGAAGTTAATTTAACATTAAAACCTGCCGCTGCTAATACCGGTTTCGTATTCGTTCGGGTTGACTTGGAAGGAACACCACACGTAGAAGCTGACGCCAATTATGTAACGAGTACCGAAAGAGGAACCACAATAGAGAAAAAAGGCGTTCGGATTCACACCACAGAACATCTTTTAGCTGCTTTGACCGGAATGGATTTGGATAATGTCATTATGGAAATTGATAATTCAGAAGTTCCTATTTTAGACGGCTCATCAAAATATTTCATAGAAGCTATTAAAAAAGCCGGAATTACAGAACAAAAAGAAGACAGAGAGTATTATATTGTTCGAGATATTGTAACATATACCGATCCGGAAACCGGCTCTGAGATTACGGCAATTCCTGCTGAAGAATATCAAGTCACTACTATGGTTGACTTTGGTACCAAAGTATTGGGAACTCAAAATGCTTCAATAAAAAATATTTCAGAATTTGAATCTCAAATTTCCAATGCGCGAACTTTCAGTTTTTTACATGAAATTGAATACCTTTTAGATGCCGGATTAATCAAAGGAGGAGATTTGAGCAATGCCATTGTTTATGTGGACAAAGAAATCACGCCGGAAACCAAAGATAAACTAATCAAAGCTTTCAAAAAAGAAGATGTCAGTATTCGCCCAAATGGCGTATTAGACAACATCAACTTACACTACCCAAACGAAGCAGCACGTCATAAACTCTTAGATGTTGTTGGAGATTTAGCACTCATTGGGACAAAATTAAAAGCGAAAATCATAGCCAATAAACCTGGACATCAAATTAATACAAATTTTGCGAAAAAATTAAGTAAACAAATCGCTATTGCTAAAAGAAAAAATGTTCCCGAATTTGACCTGAAAAAAGAGCCTATTTATGATATCAACGATATTATGAAAATCTTACCTCATCGACCTCCTTTTTTATTATTGGACAAAGTCATTGAACGTTCCGAGAAAAGTTTAGTCGGAGTCAAAAATGTAACCATGAACGAACCCTTCTTTGTAGGGCACTTTCCACAAGAACCGGTTATGCCGGGCGTTTTACAAGTAGAAGCAATGGCACAATTAGGTGGGATTTTAGTATTAGGAGAAATCGATGATCCAAAAGATTATTCTACATACTTCATGAAAATTGAAAATGTAAAATTTAAAAGAAAAGTAATCCCCGGCGATACACTCATTCTAAAAGTAGAACTTTTACAACCTATCCGGAGAGGAATTGTACACATGCAGGGATACGGTTACGTAAACGACACCATAGCCGTTGAAGCAGAAATGATGGCTTTGGTAACAAAAGAAAAAATTTAATTACAAAATGGAACAAAGTTTAGCTTTTATTCATCCTGATGCTAAAATAGCAAAAAGTGCCATCATCGAGCCTTTTTCCTCTATTTATGCTAATGTGGAAATCGGTGAAGGTACTTGGATTGGTCCTAACGTAACGATTATGGAAGGTGCCCGAATTGGGAAAAATTGTAAAATTTATCCCGGAACTGTTATTTCAGCTGAACCTCAGGATTTGAAATATGAAGGCGAAAAAACATTAACCTACATTGGTGACAATACCGTTATACGAGAATGTGTAACTGTAAACAAAGGAACAAATGCTTTAGGATATACCAAAATCGGAAACAATTGTTTAATTATGGCAACCGCTCATATAGCACATGACTGCATAATTGGCGATAATGTTATTTTAGTCAATGGAGTAGGATTAGCCGGTCATATTGAAGTAGGGGATTTTGCTTTTGTCGGAGGAATGAGTGCCGTCCATCAATTCACAAAAATTGGTGAACATGCTTTCATAGCCGGAGGTTCTCACGTCAGAAAGGACGTTCCGCCTTATGTCAAAGCAGCAAGAAATCCACTTTCGTATGTAGGAATTAACTCTATTGGATTAAGAAGAAGAGGATTTACTTCTGAAAAAATCATGGAATTACAGAGTATTTATCGAATTTTATTTCAAAAAAGTAAAAATGTAACACAAGCTTTAGCCGTCATCGAAGCAGAATTTAAAGCAACTACGGAAAGAGATCATATCATCCAGTTTTTACAAAACAGCCCAAGAGGAGTTATGAAAGGATATACAACAAGAGGAGGAGATATTTAACCAAAAAATAATTTAACAGAATATGGCAACAACGGCAGACATCCGCAAAGGATTATGTATCAATTGGAACAATGATACTTGGAAAATTGTCGATTTTCAACATGTAAAACCGGGGAAAGGACCGGCATTTGTACGGACAAAATTAAAAAGCATTTCAACCGGAAAAGTATTGGACAATACTTTTTCTGCTGGGCATAGAATTGACGAAGTCCGTGTAGAAACAAGAAAATACCAATATCTTTACGAAGATGACAACGGTTTTCATTTTATGAATAACGATGATTATTCCCAAGTATATTTAAATAAAAATATGATTGAGAACTCTCAATTCATGAAATCGGGAGATGAAGTTACTATTATGTTTCGTGCAGAAGACGAAACTCCTTTATCAGCTGAAATGGCTCAGTTTGTAATTCTTCAAATTACTTACACCGAACCAGGATTAAAAGGTGACACCGCGACAAATGCCATGAAACCGGCAACAACTGAAACCGGAGCTGAAATCCGGGTTCCTCTTTTCATTAATGAAGGCGATAAAGTAAAAATCAATACAGAAGACGGTTCCTACATGGAGCGGATAAAAGAATAAAAATATAGTATAGATAAAAAAATAGCCTCTTTTATAAAGAGACTATTTTTTTAATTTATCTTTTTATTACTGCTAATTAGAATTTGAAAGTCAAACCAAATTGAGCTGTATCAAAAAAGTTGTTAAACACATTAATGTTTCCATTAAACTCTGTGTAAGCATCTCCTCCTTTTGGTTTGAAAGAGCTAAAAGATAAAACATCTGACAATCCAAAGTTGATAGCAATTGTCTCAGTAACAAAATAATTGATACCAAGATCTAATCCAGCTCCAAAACCTGAAGCTTTAGCATCTCCCTGTTTTAAAGACGCAAATCCTAAACCTAATTCTCCATAAGTTTTGAATCTTTCACCTAATTCTAAGAAATAGTAACGAGCAAACAAAGCAGCACCAAATGAATTTGTTTTTTCATCGTTAATTTTAGAAGAACCTAAATCTAATTCTACTCCAACTGCTAAATCATCAGTAAAGAAGTAACCTACTTTAGGGCTAAGGTTAAAAGAACTTGTTTTTGTGTCAGAAGCTTTGTCGTTTGTTGAATTAAAACCAATACTTCCTTCTACAATAACATTTCCTTTTTCAAATCCAAAAGTTGACCCATTTTCTTCTTGTGCATTAGCAGAAGATAATGAAAATACAGCTACGAAAGTTGCTAAGAATAATTTTTTCATAAAAATAAATTTTTAAATATTTTAGACAAAGATATAAACATTTTTTTAATTTCCTAATAAAAAGTTAATTTTTTATTAACGTTTATATAATTTTTCATTACTTATCAATGTTTTTCTTAAATTATTTAAGATTTTTTATTTTCTTATTTAAGTATAAATAACTGATTTTTAGAATATTAATACTATAAACATAATAAAAGCCCGCTAAAAGCGGGCTTTTTATATAATTTAATTTTCTTTCTTAGAATTTGTAAGTAAAACCTACACCTAAAGAACCTACAGAATTACTTACTGACTCTGAATAAGATTCACCTAAAAAAGATGCACTAACTTCTGTTTTGTTGCTGATTGATTTGTAAAAAGCAAAAACATCAAAAGAAGCTGTTGAATATCCAAATCTTGGACGGAACATTAAACCTCCTTTGTATTTTACTTCAGCTGAGATACCCTCCTCAGACTCTTTTTCACTTGTCATACCAAGTGCATAACCCAAATCAAGTCCCACATAAAATTGGTCGAAAGAATACTTTCCAGAAGCAGCAATAGGAATATAGCTAATACTTTTCACATCATCTTTTCCTGCAAAATAATCATACCCTACCATAGCTCCTACTTTAAAGCTTTCAGCAACATCCCAATAGTAAGCTGCATTGATTCCAAAGTTAAATGAAGCTCCATCTTTAATGTCACCCATTGGTAAACCAGCATAAGCTTCTGCTTCAAATCCGGTAGATTGAGCATTCACTCCTGTTAATCCACATACAGCTACAACAGCTGCTAAGAATAATTTTTTCATAAAAATAAATTTTTAAATATTTTAGACAAAGATATAAACATTTTTTTAATTTCCTAACGAAAAGTTAATTTTTTATTAATGTTTGTATAATTTTTTGTTATTCATCAATATTTTCCTTAAATTACTCAAGAGTTTTTATCCTTTTATTTAAATGTAAGTAATTAATTTTAAGAACTCTGAGGGAAAACATAATAAAAGCCCGCTAAAAGCGGGCTTTTTATACAATTTAATTTTCTTTCTTAGAATTTGTAAGTAAAACCTACACCTAAAGAACCTACAGAATTACTTACTGACTCTGAATAAGATTCACCTAAAAAAGATGCACTAACTTCTGTTTTGTTGCTGATTGATTTGTAAAAAGCAAAAACATCAAAAGAAGCTGTTGAATATCCAAATCTTGGACGGAACATTAAACCTCCTTTGTATTTTACTTCAGCTGAGATACCCTCCTCAGACTCTTTTTCACTTGTCATACCAAGTGCATAACCCAAATCAAGTCCCACATAAAATTGGTCGAAAGAATACTTTCCAGAAGCAGCAATAGGAATATAGCTAATACTTTTCACATCATCTTTTCCTGCAAAATAATCATACCCTACCATAGCTCCTACTTTAAAGCTTTCAGCAACATCCCAATAGTAAGCTGCATTGATTCCAAAGTTAAATGAAGCTCCATCTTTAATGTCACCCATTGGTAAACCAGCATAAGCTTCTGCTTCAAATCCGGTAGATTGAGCATTCACTCCTGTTAATCCACATACAGCTACAACAGCTGCTAAGAATAATTTTTTCATAAAAATAAAGTTTTAATATTTTGGGCAAATATATACATATTTTTTTTACCCTTAATAAAAGATTAGTTTATTTTTATTTTTTTTAGTAGTTATACTGATAGATTCCTCTTAAG
>JAVFAE010000043.1:0-11762 GCA_034002605.1 Weeksellaceae bacterium
GGATTTTGAATTTGACTAAAATCAAAAAGCTCATTTTTTCTCATTTTATTGTTTTTGAAAGGTTTTATAATGGTCTTTTGTAATGAAAATTAAACCGTCATCAGAATAAACTAAGCGTTCGCTGCCTCTTCGTCCGCAATTATAATTAATATCAGCTTCGTAATATTTTCTTCCAATTTGTTTTGGCAATTTCCCTTCCCGATTCCCAAAGAAATCACCACCGATGGCTTTTCCCGGAAGTACTTCGCATAAATTTCCTTTAGAAGCAATCCAACCACTTTTTTGTGCTTCTTTCTTGGTGATATAATAGGTGGGTAATTTTTGATTTTCTTTCAAATAAGTTATAACAATCTTCTCTTGAGTTAATTCATCAATCTTTTGTAAAGAAGTTGAATGATGCTCCGGCTGTGGATTCTCAAGCTTTTTTTCAGGTTGGGTAATATAAAAACCAATGAAAATCAACAAACCCGATAACAGAAGTAATTTGATGGTTTTAAAATTCATTTGTATAGTGTTATAACAGAATTAAATTGATACAAAGCAATTGAATTTTTGTGTAAATATAAATAAACACAATGAAAATTTAATAGGTTTGACCGGATGAACAAGCAAGCTTTTGCGCAAAATCAGAAAAAAATGTACTTTTGTGCGAAACAAAAAAATGATGGAGCTGATACTGAAAGAGAATTTCGTTGAAGAAACGAATGCGATTGAAAAACATTATGTCAAAGGAGACGAACTGCTGACACAACAAAGTAAATCATACCATTTTTTTTATCTTTTAGAAGGCGAAGTCAGTGTTTACAATATTGCTGATGAAGGCAAGGTTTTTTTACACCACAAGGTTCCGGAAAATAATTTTTTTGGAGAACCTGCCGTAATTTTGGATATTCCATTTCCGGGATATATCAGTGTAACAAGTGATAATGCAAGAGTTTTGCGAATTCCAAGAGAAAAATTAATTGAATACTTGAAAAATCATCCGGAATGGAGTTTTGAATTTCTGGGGTCAGTGGCGGAAAAATCTATGCGAAAAAGTAAATTACTACGAAGTATAATTTTCTTAAATCCGGAAGAACGGATTTTGATGCACTTTAAAGAATTTAAACGAGGTGCAACTGAAAAAATGTTAATTGATTTGACTCGAAAAGAACTTTCAACCATGACAGGATTACGGATTGAAACCGTAATTCGAACAATTAAAAAAATGGAACAACAAGGAAAATTAGAAATCATAAAAGGAAAAGTCTATTATTAATTTGAATGTAAAATGGAGAAAAAATTTGCTTTCGGATTAAAGTTTTCAATATTTAATCTGTTGATAGTAGCTCTTTTAGGATTAATAATGCGCTATAAAATTATTTTTTCCTTTCCTTATTTCAATCAAAAATATTTATTGGAAGCCCATGCTCATTACGCTTTTTATGGCTGGATTACCTTTGCACTTTATATTTTAATCGCCCAATATTTAAAAGAAATCAAACCGGATTTGAATCTTACAAAGTACCGAAATCTTATTTTGGGTAATTTAATTGTTTCAATCGGGATGTTAGTTTCTTTTACCTCAGGTGGTTACAATGTGTGGTCAATTCTGTTTTCCGTTGTAGCTTTGATTTTAAGTGTGATTTACTTTGTTCAAATTATCAAAGACACCAAAGGGATTCAACGAAATTCAAAAATATGGTTTACGGGCGGTTTATTTTTTGCTGTTTTTTCATCTATTGGCGTATTGGCACTAAGTTATATGATGCTGAATAAACATATTTATCAGGATATTTACTTAGCAGCCCAATATTTTTATTTGCATTTTCAATACAATGGTTTTTTTATTTTTTCTTGTATCGGATTATTACTTCATTCTTTAAGAAAAATAGGAGTGGAGATTACCGTCAAACAAAACAAAACTATATTTGGTTTATTATTTATCGGCTGTCTTGTTGGTTACGGTTTATCCATCTTATGGGCAAAACTCCCATTATGGTTTTTTATAATTTTAATCGTAGCAACTCTATTACAAACTTGGGGTGCTATAAAGCTATATGCACTTATCAAAAATAACCACGTAAAAATAAAAGCAGCTTGGACACCTTTACAACGTTTTGTGCTGTTTTATTTGGGAATAGCATTTACGGCTAAAATCTTATTGCAATTGGGTTCAAACATTCCGGCAGTAAGTCAATTTGCTTTTGGATTTAGAAATATTGTCATCGCTTATCTGCACTTGATTTTATTGATGATTATCTCTGTCTTTTTAGTGAATCAAATCATTACTCAATCCTATTTCAAACAAAATAAAATCGCATTTTTCGGACTGAAATTATTCTTACTCGGTATATTTTTAAATGAATTAGTTTTAGGTTTAATGGGAGTTTTCTCCATAAAGTATGTTGCAATCCCTTATGCACACGAATCTTTGGTAATTATTTCCGTTCTTATTTTCATAGCTGTATTGCTTATTTTATTAAATTTAAAATACACCAAAACACTAAAATAATTTTATTCAAAACAAGCTCTCTTATCATAAATTATTGTACTTTTGTCAGGTAAAATTTTGTGTGAATTCACTTCAATTTGTATAAGCTCAAAATAAGGTTGAGTGTTTCTACAACAGACCGTTAATCTGTTACTACAACTGAAGTGTATGTAATTTTTTCATACACTCTTCTTGTACATATTGAATTTAAAAGAAAGAAGAAAAAAACATGAATAAACGAATTTTTATTCAAAAAAAATCTCAGTTTGACATTCATTCCCGTAAAGTCACAAAAGAATTACAAAATCTTGTTAACGGAATATCGTGCAAGGTTTTTGTTATTTATGACCTTTTCAATATCACTGAAAATCAACTGCAAGAAACTCTTTTTCAGATTTTTGCTGATCCGGTAACTGATATAGTTTATCAAGATTTCGAAGAAATATTAACGAAGTTCGGGTTTGAAGCGTCAAGCTTTGCAGTCGAACCTCTTCCGGGACAATACGACCAACGTGCCGATTCTGCTGACCAATGTTTACAGCTTGTTGGAGTTGTAGAAACCAAAGTGAAATCAGGATATTTGTATCTATTTGAAGATATTTCTAAATCCGATTTAGGAAAAGTCAAAAAATACCTTATTAACCCAATCGAATGTCGTGAAAAAAATCTGAATGAACTCATTCTGAATGAATCAACCGATGTGAAACCGGTTCCAATTGTGGATAAATTCATTGATTTTGATTCAAACCAATTAGAAAACCTTCATAAACAATTTGGATTTTCAATGGGGTTAGATGATTTAGAGTTTATTCAAAAACACTTTCAATCCTTACATAGAAATCCGACTGAAACTGAGCTGAAAGTCTTGGATACTTATTGGTCGGATCATTGCCGTCATACTACATTTGAAACAGAAATTACCGAAATAAAATTTGAAAATCAATTTAAAGAAACTTTACAAAGAACTTTTGATTATTATCTGAAATTACGGTCAGAATTAAATAGTACAAAGCCCATCCGGATGATGGATTTGGCGACTATTATGGGAAAATACCTGAGTAAATCAGGTAAAATCAATAATATTGATATTTCGGAAGAAATCAACGCCTGTTCCATTGTCGTTCCGATTGATGTGGATGGCGAAGAGGAAGAGTGGTTGTTACAATTCAAGAACGAAACCCATAATCATCCAACTGAAGTTGAACCTTTTGGTGGTGCTTCAACTTGTGTGGGCGGTGCAATACGCGACCCTTTGTCCGGACGTGCTTACGTTTTCCAAGCGATGCGCATAACAGGTTCAGCCAATCCATTGGAAAAAATCGAAGATACAATTCCCGGAAAGTTACCACAACGAAAAATCACCAAAGAAGCAGCGAACGGATACAGTTCTTACGGAAATCAAATTGGTTTGGCAACAACCTTTGTCAAAGAAATTTACGATGAAGGTTACAAAGCCAAACGCATGGAAGTTGGATTTGTAGCCGGAGCAGTAAAAAAAGATTGGGTCAGAAGAGAAGAACCATGTGAAGGTGATAAAGTTATTTTGCTTGGTGGCCGAACCGGACGTGACGGTGTAGGTGGTGCAACAGGTTCGTCTAAAACCCATGACGGACAAAAATTAGAAGAATTAAGCTCAGAAGTACAAAAAGGAAATGCAATTGTAGAAAGAAAAATTCAACGATTATTCCGAAATAAAGAAGTGCTCGCACTCATAAAAAAATGCAATGATTTTGGAGCGGGTGGAGTTTCGGTAGCAATCGGTGAGATTGCACAAAGTGTTACTATTCAATTGGATAATATTCCGCTGAAATACACCGGACTAAATGGAACAGAAATAGCATTGTCGGAATCGCAAGAACGAATGGCGGTAGTTGTTGAAGCAAAAGATGCAGAAAAATTTATTCAATTTGCACAGATTGAAAACTTAGAAGCTACTATTGTAGCGGAAGTTACGACTGATGAAACTATGACCATGTGGTGGAAGGGTGATAAAATTGTAGAACTCGACCGAAAATTTTTGGATACTAACGGCGTCCGCAAACAAGCACAAGTAATGATTGTAAACGGAGAAGATTTGAATCCGTTTGCAAACAAAGAATTTACTGAAGAAAACTTCATCAAATTATTGAAAAAATTAAACCATACTTCCCAAAAAGGAATGGTGGAAATGTTTGATAATAATGTCGGACGAAGTACGGTTTTGAATTCGTTTGGAGGAAAAACACAAGATACACCGGAAGATATCAGCGTTCAAAAATTCCCAACGGACGGATTTACCAATTCAGTTTCGATGGCGAGTTTCGGTTATAATCCGGAAATCAGCCGATGGTCGCCTTATCACGGAGCTTATTTTGCAGTGATGGATTCGGTAGCCAAAATCGTAGCCGGAGGAGGAAATTACAGTGAAATTCGGTTGACATTTCAAGAATATTTTGAACGATTGAGAGAAGAAGCAACTCGTTGGGGAAAACCTTTTGCCGCTTTACTCGGTTCGATTGAAGCACAAAAACAATTGGAAATTCCTGCAATTGGCGGAAAAGACAGCATGAGTGGAAGTTATCAGGAAATAGATGTTCCACCCACTTTGATTTCATTTGCAGTTTGCCCAAATAAATTACAGAAAATCAAGTCTTCAACTTTACAGGAAATAAATTCAAAATTATCGGTTTTTATTCCGGATTTGAATGATGAATTTTTATTTGAAGAATCCAATTTGAAACAACTATTTGATACCATTCAATTCAATAATCAAAAAATTCTTTCGGCTGCTACCTTAAAATTCGGTGGAATTGCTGAAACATTGACCAAGATGTCTTTTGGAAATGAAATTGGTCTGGAAATTCAAACCGAGTTGGAACTGATGAAATTCTATCCGTCTGCGATTATTGTTGAGCATTCAGAAGATTTAATCATTCCAAATGAAATACAATCTAATTTTCATTCATTAGGAAACACGAATTCTTCTAATCAATTTAATTTCAATGGAATTCAAATAAATATTTCAGAAGCGAAAACGGCTTGGAAAACTACTTTTTCAGACTTATTTCCTTTTGAAACCCGAAGCTCAAAGCTCGAAGTTGTCGAAAAAATTAAAAATAATCCTAAAGTAGAAAAGCGAATTTCGAAAAGTAAATTTCAAACCTCAAAACCAAGAATTTTCATTCCTGCTTTTCCGGGAACAAATTCTGAATACGATTCTGCAAAAGCTTTCCGAAAAGAAGGTGCTCAAACAGAAATCATCGTTTTTAAAAACCTTTCGGAAAAGGATATTGAAGAAACCGTTGACGCATACAGTAAAGCGATTGACAACGCACAAATTTTGTTCATTCCGGGTGGATTTTCTGCTGCTGATGAACCGGACGGTTCGGGAAAATTTATTGCAACAGTTTTGAGAAATGAAAAAATCAAAGAAAGCGTCCACAAATTATTAGAAAGAGACGGATTGGTTTTAGGAATTTGTAATGGATTTCAAGGATTAATCAAATCAGGATTATTGCCTTACGGTGAAATCAGAGAATTGGAGGAAGATACGCCTACACTGACTTTCAACGAAATCGGACGGCATATTGCGCAATTGGCAAAAGTACGGGTGAATGATTCTCATTCGCCTTGGCTAAAAGGAATGGCGGGAGAAGAATATTGGGTTCCCGTTTCGCATGGAGAAGGAAGATTTATGGCTGATGAAAAGAATTTGCATAAATTAATTGAACAAAATCAGATTGTAACACAATTCGTTGATTTGGAAGGAAATATTGCTACAGAAATGCCGTATAATCCAAATGGTTCGGTGATGGGAATTGAAGGAATTATAAGTCCTTGTGGAAAAGTTTTCGGTCGAATGGGGCATCCGGAACGATTTGAAGAAGGATTATTCCAAAACATTCCGGGAATGGAGGTTATGAATATATTTAAAAATGGAGTTGAGTATTTCAAATAAACAATGAAACCACAAAGAACACGAGGAATTTCACAAAGGACACCAAGTCTTTGTGCACTCAGTGAAACCCTTGTGAACTTAGTGGTTAAAATATAAAAAACATAAAATGGGTCATACAAAAAAAGACTTCATCTACGAAGGAAAAGCCAAACAGGTTTACAGTACAGAAAATCCGGATTTGGTCATCGTATATTACAAAGACGATGCAACGGCATTTAACGCACAAAAGCGCGGGACGGTTGCTGACAAAGGCGAAATGAACAATAAAATTTCAACTTTGATTTTTAATTATCTGATTAAAAAAGGAATTCCCACGCATTATGTGGAAACTTTGAACGAGCGTGAGCAATTGGTCAAAAAAGTGAATATCATTCCTTTGGAAATGGTTGTTCGGAATTATGTGGCAGGCTCTATGGCACAGCGTTTAGGATTGGAAGAAGGAGCAAAATCTCCGGTTACGATTTTTGACATCTGTTACAAAAAAGACGAATTGGGAGATCCTTTGATTAATGACCATCACGCAGTTTTATTGGGTGCGGCAACCTATGAAGAATTGAAATTTATGTATGAGTTGACCGATAAAATCAACGAAGCATTAAAAGAATTATTCTTGAAAGCAAATCTTATTCTGATAGATTTCAAAATTGAATTTGGGAAAGATTCTGAAGGAAATATTATTTTGGCTGATGAAATTAGCCCGGATACCTGCCGACTTTGGGACAAAGATACTTTGAAAAAATTGGACAAAGACCGTTTCAGAAGAGATTTAGGAGAAGTTTCAGAAGCGTATCACGAAGTTTATAACCGCTTGCAAGAAGCATTAAAATGAATTTGAATTTAACCACAAAGAACACAAAGCAAGCACAAAGGACACAATTTATTGTATCCTTTGTGAAAAACTTAGTGTCCATCGTGGTAAAATAAAATTGCAAAGTTCACGAAGATGAATTTAACCACAAAGAACACAAAGCAAGCACAACGTTCACAATTTATTGTATCCTTTGTGAAAAACTTAGTGCCCATCGTGGTAAAATAGAATTGCAAAGTTCACGAAGATGAATTTAACCACAAAGAATACAAAGCAAACACAACGTTTACAATTTATTGTGTCCTTTGTGAAAACTTAGTGTCCATCGTGGTAAAATAAAATAACAAAGTTTATGAAGAAATAATTGTAATGAATGAAAATGAATTAGCGAAATTGGTTTTCGAATGCGGTTTACAAGTCCACAAAGCATTAGGTCCGGGCTTACTTGAAAGTTCTTATGAAGAATGTTTGTTTTACGAGTTATCAAAATATAATGTTTGGGTAGAAAAACAAAAGCCGTTACCATTGATTTATGAAGAAGTGAAATTAGAAATTGGATACAGAGTAGATTTATTAATTGAGAATAAGTTAATAGTCGAAGTAAAATCAGTTGAAGCATTAAATGAAATTCATTTGGCTCAAGTATTAACTTATTTGAAATTATCAAATTGTAAATTAGGTTTACTCATTAATTTCAATACAACTTTATTTAAAAATGGGGTAAAAAGAATTATTAATGGTTACTTATAATAAAACGATCTTTGTGTACATAGTGAAAAAACTTAGTGCCCTTGTGGTTATTCAATTTAACCACAAAGAACACAAAGCAAGCACAACGTTCACAATTTATTGTATCCTTTGTGAAAAACTTAGTGCCCATCGTGGTAAAATAGAATTGCAAAGTTCACGAAGATGAATTTAACCATAAAGAATACAAAGCAAACACAACGTTTACAATTTATTGTGTCCTTTGTGAAAAACTTAGTGCCCATCGTGGTAAAATAGAATAATAAAGTTCACAAAGAAAGATACAAAGAACATACTAAGAAGACAATATAAGTGTTAAATAATAAAGTTAAAATGAAAATAAAAAAAATTTCCACTCAATTCTATCAGAGAAATTATCTGAAAAAGATGTTTAATGATTCGTTCGATAGTGTGGAAGAAGAATGTGGAGTTTTTGGAATTTATTCACCTCAAAATATCGATACTTTTTCGCTGACGCAGTTCGGAATGTTTGCTTTGCAGCATCGAGGACAAGAAGCAGCCGGCGTTTCGGTGTTAAAAAACGGAAATATAAAAACGTACAAATCAACTGGATTAGTATTGGATGTATTTAAGCAAATTGAAGAAATAGAAGAATTTCAAGGTAATGCAGCGATTGGTCATACACGCTATACAACAGCCGGAGGTGGGAGTTCTAAAAACATTCAGCCGTTGTATGCAGTGAATTATTTTGGAAAACCGCATTTTTCAATCGTTCATAATGGAAATGTAATTGAAACTGATGAATTGAAAGAAGAATTAATCAAAGACGGATTACCGTTTTTAGCAACTTCCGATACTGAAGTGATTTTACGTTCCATCCAAAAACACTCTGATCATAACGTCCAAGAAGCCATTCAATTAGGGTTGAAAAAGATTCGAGGAGCCTATTCGATTTTATTATTGACTAAAAATTCATTGGCAGCTTTCCGTGATCCAAACGGAATCCGACCTTTGTCGATTGGGAAAATAGGAGAAAATACGTATGTTTTTAGTTCTGAAACTTGCGCTTTGGATGCTGTAGGAGCAAAGTTTTTACGTGATGTAGAACCGGGAGAAATCGTAGTAGCTGATGAAAATGGACTTCTCTCTTATCCACTTGGACAAGCTTCCAAAAATCGTATTTGTGCGTTTGAATATATTTATTTTGCACGTCCTGACTCCAATATGCAAGGCAAGGAGATTTATGATTTACGTGTAGAAAGTGGGAAAAAACTGTATGAACAATCACCTGTGGATGCTGATGTGGTTATTGGAGTTCCTGATTCGGGGGTTCCGTCAGCAATTGGATTTTCAGAAGCATCAGGAATTCCGTTTGAGCCAATTTTAGTTAAAAATCGTTATATGAGTCGTTCATTCATCGTTCCATCACAAGAAATGCGGGAAAGAATCGTGAATTTAAAACTCAATCCGATTGCCAATAAAATTAAAGGGAAACGATTAGTTATTTTAGATGATTCAATTGTGCGCGGAACTACAAGTAAACTTTTAGTTAAAATTTTAAAAGAAGCCGGTGCAAAAGAAATCCATTTCAGAAGTGCTTCGCCACCGATTGTGTCACCTTGTTTTTTAGGAATTGATATGCCGAATAAAAAGGATTTGATTTCTGCTAATATGAGCAATCAGGAGTTAGTCGATTATTTAGGTGTGGACAGTTTGGATTTTTTATCTGTTGAGAATTTGATTGAGATTTTAGGTTCTACCAACCATTGTTTCGGTTGTTTTACCGGAAAATATCCGGTGGAACGAAAGCAAATTCCGAATGAATCCGAAAATTAATTTTTTATACAAATAATTGTAGGTTTGCAAAATGAAATTACTTCCTTATAAAAATCTCTTCATTGGGATTACTTCTGTTTTAAAGTCAATATTTTTTGAGGACAGATATGCAGATAAAGAAATTGAGAAAATTTTAAAATCTAATCCTAAATGGGGAAGTAAAGATAGGGCTTTTATAGCTGAAACAGTGTATGATACCATTCGTTGGAAACGTTGGATTGAAGCTTCAATGGAGAAAGAACTTTGCCCGGAAAATCTATGGGAATTTGTAGGAACCTGGTTTATTTTACAAGAAGAAAAATTACCATATTGGGATGAATTTAAGAAAATAAATTCTAAAACAGTTATTCGTCGAAATTATAATTCGGTTCAAAATAATTTTCCAATAAGTGCATCCATTCCAGATTGGTTGTATGAGTTGGGTTTGAATGAATTAGGAAAAGAAATTTGGGAAAACGAAGTGAATGCCATGAATGAAACGGCAGCAACGGTTATTCGTGTCAATACTTTGAAAACTAATCGAAAAGAATTGAAAAAAGCATTAAAAGAAGAAGGAATTTCAAGTGAAATTTTAGCGAATTATCCTTTTGCTTTAGAATTAACCGAAAAAAACAATATTTTTAGAACACAAACTTTTAAAAACGGTTGGTTTGAAATTCAGGATGCCGGTTCTCAACTGATTGCTCCATTTTTGAATGTCGAAGAAGGAATGAGAGTTGTAGATGCTTGTGCCGGAGCAGGAGGGAAGACTTTACATTTATCAAATTTAATGAATAATAAAGGTCAGATTTATGCTTTGGATATCCATGAATGGAAGTTGACAGAGTTAAAAAAACGAGCTAAACGAAATGGTGCTCAAAATATTCAAACTAAAGTAGTTGATTCCGGAAAAACTATCAAAAGAATGGAAAATTCGGTTGATCGATTATTGATAGATGCGCCTTGCAGTGGTTTAGGTGTTTTGCGTAGAAATCCGGATGCAAAATGGAAATTAACACCGGAATTCATCGAAAACATTCAAAAAGAACAAGAAAAAATACTGAATACTTATCCAAAAATGTTGAAAAAAGGAGGTGCTATGGTTTATGCTACTTGCTCGATTTTACCTTCTGAAAATCAATTACAAATTGAGAAATTTTTAGTCAATCATCCGGATTTTAAATTGATTCGCGATAAACAATTATTGCCTTCACAAACGGGTTATGACGGTTTTTATATGGCTTATCTCGAAAAAAATTAAACTATTAGTTAAGTTCATTGTACACTATCCAAAATTAAATTCTAAAAATATTGATACTGAATTTTTCACACAATATACATTATACAACTTTACAGTTTACATAACACTATCGGTATTCCGGCTTTAATTTAGCATAAAATTTCTTACGGAATTTATCCACTTTCGGCTTTATTACAGCGGAACAATAAGGATTTTGAAATTGGTCATTTTCGTAATAATCCTGATGATAAGCTTCAGCTTCATAAAAAACTTCCAAAGGAACGATTTGAGTTTTGAAAGTGCCGTCGTAGAGCTGAGAAGCTTCAAATTTTAGTAAGGATTTCTCAGCTAACAATTTTTGTTCTTCATTTTCATATAAAATAATCGAACGATATTGTTCTCCCACATCGTTTCCTTGCCGGTTAAGTTCTGTCGGATTGTGAACCGTCCAAAAAACTTCTAATAATTCATCAAACGTGATTTGTTTAGGATTAAAAACGATTTGAATCACCTCTGCATGACCGGTATTTCCTTCACAAACTTCTCTATAAGTCGGATTAACTGTATGTCCACCTGCATAACCTGACTGTACACTTTCTACACCAATAAGTTGGTCGAAAACTGCTTCTACACACCAAAAGCATCCACCACCAAAAGTTATTTTCTCAAAATTTGAATTCATATAGACATAATTTTAATGAATAGCAACCGTTTGTTGTTTTGTACAATCCTGAAAAAACACAAAAATCAAAATAAAACAAAAATACAGTCGCATAGTTGA
>JAVFAE010000044.1:0-11583 GCA_034002605.1 Weeksellaceae bacterium
GTTTTCTGAAATTTCATCAGAATCAGTTTCGGAATCCTCATTAAAATCAAACAATAAAGCTTGTTCTTCATTTCCTGAATCTTCGATGGACTCGTCTTCCGGCTCATTTTCTTCTTCCACTTCAGGTTGCAAATTTACTTGTTTTAATTTATGTGTGGTTAATTGATTTCCTTGTGCTTTAATTCCTTTTACTGCGATGAATTCAAGTAAATCGATGATTTCATTTTCTCGTTGTTCTCCTTTTGTTTTCGCAAAAATCAAATCAACTATCGGATGTTTTTGTGTGGTTACCAATTCGATAAAAGAATTAGAATGTTCTGAAAAATAAAAGCTTTGTGGATTTAATGTATTTTCCAATGTAAATCTTTTCACGAAATAACGTTCTTTATCGGCTTCGTAATAAATGCAGGTAATGGGTTTCTCAGGATTCCATTTTTCAATAATCAATAATTCATCATCATACCTATTTCCCAAATCAAATGTGGTTAATTTAGCTTCGCCTTTATCGGTAATAGTCAGGATTTTATCTCCCCCTCGAAACGCACCTAAGAGTTCACCTCTTCCTTCCACATTTAAGCGTTTCACTGTATCATCAAACCAAACTTTTCGAGGAGCTAAAGTAGAAACACCTTCTTCTTTGAACTCTACTTTTTTAACCGGGTATTTAGTAACTAAATTCCCTTTGCTGTTTCGTCCTTTTACGGCTAATTCTGAAAAATCAATATCCAGACGCAATCGTTTTAAACGTTGATTTGGTTTAAGTAAAACTTGTACAACTTCGGCTTCTCCATTGGGATTAGCAGTGAAATACAGAATTTCAGAACCTTTGGCTTCTGATGCTAAATTATATTCCCGGTCGCGCGTAATGGAAGTTACCGAAAAGCGTTTTTGGTAAGAAGGGCCATTTTTTCCATCCCGATAAATCATATTGTAAACCGTGCGTTTGTCGTTTTTATTCCAAACGGCAACATGAATAATTCCCTTTCCTACAAAGGTTTTAGAATCAACTTTGGTTACCAGCATATTTCCATCTTTTCGGAATATTATAATGTCGTCAATATCAGAACATTCAAATAAAAATTCATTTTTCCGAAGTGAAGTTCCAATGAATCCTTCTTCAAAATCCACATAAAACCGAACATTGGCAGCTGCCACTTTGGTCGCATCAATGGTATCGAAAATCCGGATTTCCGTTTTTCGTTCTTTCCCTTTTCCGTATTTGGTTTTTAAATTTTTAAAATAAGTAACGGCATAGTCGATTAGATTTGCCAAATTGTATTTAACCTGTTCAATTTTACCTTCTAAAGATTCAATGTATTGTTGTGCTTTGTCCAAATCGAATTTGGAAATACGCTTAATTCTAATTTCGGTTAAACGAACAATATCTTCTTCTGTAACAGCACGTAGCAAATGTGAAATGTACGGCTTCAAACCTTCATCAATTGCACGAATTACGCCTTCCCAGGTTTCTTCTTCTTCAATATCGTGATAAATTCGGTTTTCAATGAAAATTCGTTCTAAAGACGAAAAATGCCATTGTTCTTGCAATTCATTGAGTTCGATTTCTAATTCACGTTGTAATAAATAAACCGTATGGTCGGTATTTCTTTTTAGAATTTCCGAAACATTTAAAAACTCAGGACGATTCACATCTACCACACAAGCATTCGGCGAAATAGAGATTTCACAATCAGTGAAAGCATAAAGTGCATCAATCATTTTATCGGGAGAAATCCCCGGGTTTAAATGCACTAAAATTTCAACGCTGTCAGAAGTGTTATCTTCAATTTTCTTGATTTTAATTTTACCTTTATCATTGGCTTTCAGTATAGAATCAATCAAACTGCCTGTTGTAGTTCCAAATGGAAGCTCTGTTATTTTTAATAAATGTTTGTCTTCTTGTTGGATTTTTGCCCGAACTCTGACTTTCCCACCTCGTTGTCCGTCGTTATAATCGGTAATGTCGATATAACCACCGGTTATGAAATCCGGATAAAGCACGAATTTTTTTCCTTTTAAATAGGAAATGGAAGCATCAATTAATTCATTGAAATTATGCGAAAGTATTTTGGTAGAAAGCCCTACAGCGATTCCTTCTACACCTTGAGCAAGTAAAAGCGGGAATTTTACCGGTAAATTTTCCGGTTCTTTATTTCGTCCGTCATACGAAGGAAGCCAAACGGTAGTCTTGGGATTGAAAATCACTTCCAAAGCAAACGGAGTCAAACGGGCTTCAATATAACGAGCGGCAGCAGCTCCATCGCCGGTCAGTATATTTCCCCAGTTTCCCTGCATGTCGATTAACAACTCTTTTTGCCCGATTTGCACCATAGCATCCGTAATTGCAGCATCGCCATGTGGATGATATTTCATGGTATTTCCCACAATGTTTGCCACTTTGTTGTAGCGTCCGTCTTCTAACTCACGCATGGAATGCATGATGCGGCGTTGTACGGGTTTTAATCCATCAAAAATGGACGGAATGGCTCGTTCAAGAATTACATAAGAAGCGTAATCCAAGAACCAGTCTTCGTACATTCCGGATATCTTTTTGATTGTTTCTTCGTTTGGGTACTCACTCATTTTTTACATCCTTTCGTTTAATTTCTCTTTGTTATTTTTTTCGATAATCCGATTCAATGATTTTTTCAAATCTCTTAACTCCTTGTCATTTAAATAAGTAATAGGAAAAGATAGTTTGATATATCCTTTTTTTGCTCGTTTACTCTGTAAATACAAATAAAGTTTTCGTAAGATAAATTTTTGTTTGATTTCATAGTCGATTACTTTATTTTTTGGGAAATCAGTCAAAGTTTTGTTTTTAGGAAAATATTTACTGATAAAAGGGTCTTGTGTGCGAATTGTCAAAGCTTCTCCATCGCTGTTGTATTCAATGTTTTGATTTCCTGTCAGGTAGAGAAAATAAATCATAATTCCAATTATAAGAAGAAGGGCATAAGGCGAAATTAAGTTAACAATCGGCGTAATCGGGATAAAAATGAGAATTAGACTTCCCACAAATAATAACAATAAGATATTGTAAAGCGTTTCTATATAGATATTTATTCGTTTGTTGTTTATTCTCATTTTCCAATTAAATTTCTGTCCTTAAATTATTGACAATAAATTCTTGTCGGTCGGGAGTGTTTTTTCCCATATAAAATTCCAGTAAATTTTCAATAGTTGTATCTTTTCCAATCATCACCGGTTCCAAACGCATGTCTTTTCCGATGAAATTTTTAAATTCATCCGGTGATATTTCACCTAAACCTTTAAATCGTGTAATTTCAGGATTTTTCCCTAATTCATTTATCGCATTGATTCGTTCTTCTTCGGTATAGCAATAACGGGTTTCTTTTTTATTTCTTACTCTGAATAATGGCGTTTGCAGAATGTACAAATGTCCTTCCCGAATTAAATCAGGGAAAAACTGTAGAAAAAACGTAATTAAAAGTAGTCGTATGTGCATTCCGTCCACGTCTGCATCGGTAGCGATGACTACGTTGTTATAACGCAATTCTTCCAATCCGTCTTCGATATTTAATGCTGCCTGCAATAAATTGAATTCTTCATTTTCATACACAATTTTTTTAGTCAATCCATACGAATTCAGTGGTTTACCTCGTAAGCTGAAAACCGCTTGAGTTTCTACATTTCGACTTTTAGTAATGGAACCACTTGCCGAGTCTCCCTCCGTAATAAAGATAGTTGTATCTAATTTTGATTTAGATTTTTGGTCGTTATAATGCTGGCGGCAATCGCGCAATTTTTTATTGTGTAAACTGACTTTTTTAGCTCGTTCACGTGCTAATTTCTGAATACCGGAGAGTTCTTTTCGTTCTAATTCTGCCTGTTTGATTTTTCGTTCTAAACTTTGTGCAGCATCCGGATTTTTATGTAAATAATTGTCCAGATGATTTTTAACAAAATCATTTACAAAAGTTCTAACGGTTGGTAAATTCGGTCCCATATCGGTAGAACCCAATTTTGTTTTGGTCTGAGATTCAAAAACCGGTTCTTCGACTTTTACGGCGATCGCTGCAATGATGGATTTCCGTATATCGCTCGGTTCATAATTTTTATTGTAAAATTCCCGTACAGTTTTCACAATAGCTTCTTTAAATGCGCTCAGATGGGTTCCGCCTTGTGTGGTATTTTGCCCGTTCACAAAGGAATAATAAGTTTCTGAATAAGAGCGTCCGCTGTGTGTAAGAGCAATTTCAATATCCTCACTTTTCAGATGAATGATGTCATAAACGATTTCTTCGTCAATATTATCTGTCAATAAATCTTTTAATCCGTTTTCGGAGTAAAATTCTTCACCATTGAAAATGATTTTTAGCCCGAGATTCAGATATACATAATTTTTGAGCATTCGCTCCACGTATTCTTTCCGAAATTTATAGTTTTTAAAAATCTCAGCATCAGGAACAAAAGTGATTTTAGTTCCTTTGCGGACTGTGGTTTCTTTTTCCGGTTCTTCGTGAGTAATTCCCCCATAAGCAAATTCGGCAATTTTAGTTTTATTATCACGTACCGATTGTACTCGGAAATAGGAGGAAAGTGCGTTTACAGCTTTAGTTCCGACTCCGTTCAGTCCCACCGATTTTTTAAAAGCACGTGAATCGTATTTTCCACCGGTATTCATCTTAGAAACAGCATCAACCATTTTCCCTAATGGAATCCCTCGTCCAAAATCACGAACTGTTACTTCATTTTCCGAAACATTAATTTCAATGGTTTTTCCGGCACCCATTACGAATTCATCAATCGAATTGTCGATGATTTCTTTCAATAAAATATAAATTCCGTCATCTTGTGATGAGCCATCGCCTAATTTTCCGATGTACATCCCCGGACGCGTACGTATATGTTCGTGCCAATCAAGGGTTTTTATGTTGTCTTCAGTATAGTTTGTTGAATTTTTTGGCAAAGTGTTTTCCATTGATTCTTTTGTCATTCCACAAAAATAGAAAATTTCAACCGCTAATTCAAATGGATGAAAAAGGATTTTCAAATGGTTTTCAACGAAATTTTAAGATAAGGTTTCGTTTTTGACAACAATATCATCTATAATACAAATAATTTCATTGTCAATTCCGGTAAATTCGACAAATGCATACTTTGTTTCCGGGAAAGAGCGTTGTGAATTTCGTTTGTGAGCTTTTGTGAAATAGGTTGTCTTCTTTTAAGTAAAAAACATGTTAAAAAATAAATATTTATTGTTTTTCGATAAATATTTAGTATTATTGCATAAAAATTAAAATGTATGAAAACACAAAATATCTTGTTTTTTCTGAAAATTATTTCCTGGATTGCTTTTATTGGTTACGCTATAGTTTGCGGCAGTGTGATTTTTTCATTTGTGCTTAGTTTCATTAATCCTGAAATAGCCAAAAATATGTACAAAATCAATCCGGCTATTTTTGAATTAAAAGAAAAAAATACAGTTACATTTATCTTCGGATTTTCATTATTAATTGCTTTGGCTTTTATGTTGGCATATCTTTGGTTTCTCGTGATTAAGCTTTTTGATAAACTTAATCTCAAAAATCCTTTTTCAATTGAAACTGCCCGACATTTGGAAAAAACAGCTTTTCATTTAATGGGAATTTGGGTTGTTTCACTTGTGGCAAAAACTTATCTGAATTGGCAATCCGGAGATTATATGCAATTTGATTTTAAAATAGGAGAAGGAAATAACTTTTTGTTTATGGCGGCGATTGTTTATATTATTTCTCAGATTTTCAAACGCGGAATTGAAATGCAGGAAGAGAATGAATTAACGGTTTGATTATGGCGATTGTAGTTAACTTAGATGTAATGATGGCAAAACGGAAAATGTCGTTGAATGAACTTTCCGAAAAAGTGGATATTACACTTTCCAATTTGTCTATTCTCAAAACAGGAAAAGCAAAAGCCATTCGATTTAGTACGTTAGAAGCGGTTTGCAAAGCATTGGATTGTCAACCCGGCGATATTTTGGAATTTGTGGAAGATGATTAACTTTACAAAATGAACATTTCCACCAAACTTCCCAATGTAGGCACTACGATTTTCACCGTCATGTCGCAATTGGCACAAAAGCACAATGCAATCAATCTGTCACAAGGTTTTCCTGATTTTGACTGCTCACCGGAATTGGTGAATTTAGTCAATGAATTCATGAAAAAAGGATTCAACCAATATTCACCTATGAGCGGTGTTCCTTTTTTGAGGGAGCAGATTGTACAAAAAACTGAAAAAATTCACCGTGCAGTTTATCATCCGGACAGTGAAATTACGATAACAGCGGGAGGTTCAGAAGCTTTGTTTTCTGCAATTGCTTCGGTTGTTCATGCCGGAGATGAGGTCATTATTTTTGAACCGGCTTATGATTTGTATCGCCCCACGGTTGAACTTTTTGGCGGAATTCCAAAAGCAGTTCAACTGATTGCTCCCGATTTTTCAATCAATTGGAAAAAAGTGGAACAGCTTATTTCAGAAAAAACAAAACTTATCCTACTGAACAATCCGAATAATCCGGCTACTTCTTTACTTTCAACTGAAGATTTCGAAGAATTAAACCGCTTAACAAAAGGGACGGATATTCTGATTATAAGTGATGAAGTTTATGAACATATTGTTTTTGATGGAGCCCGGCATCTGAGTATTTGTAGATTCAAAGAATTAAAAGAAAGAAGTTTTTTGATTGCTTCTTTTGGGAAGCTTTATCATAGTACCGGTTGGAAAATCGGGTATTGTTTAGCACCTGAAAAATTGACCAAAGAATTTCGTAAAGTTCATCAATTCAATGTTTTTTGTGTGAATACTCCGATTCAATATGCTTTGGCAGAATTTTTAAAACGGGAAGAAGAATATTTGCAACTTTCTGAATTTTTTCAGAAAAAACGAGATTTTTTAATCGAAGGATTAAGCCAAACTCCTTTTCGGATTTTAAAACCTAAAGGAACTTATTTTCTTTTGGCAGATTATTCTGATTGGTCGGAAAAAGACGATTTAGAATTTTCAAAATGGCTGACAAAAACCCATAAAGTTGCAACCATCCCGGTTTCGGCATTTTATGAACAATCACCCAATCAAAAATTGGTTCGCTTTTGTTTTGCCAAAAAAGAAGAAACAATAGAGAAAGCCATTCAATCTTTAATGAAATAAGGAAAATACAACTATTGTTATGTAAACTGTAGAGTTGTATAGTGTATAAGAAAAATTAGTATCAATGTTTTTGGAATTTAATTCCGGGCATTGTACAATTAACTTAACACTATTCTTATTTTTATTGATTTCGCTAACTTTGCAGAATGAAAACAGTTGTGATAGGATTATCCGGAGGAGTGGATTCCAGCGTAGCCGCTTATTTGCTGAAAGAACAAGGCTACAATGTCATCGGATTGTTTATGCGAAACTGGAACGATGCTTCGGTTACTTTGGAAGACGAATGCCCTTGGGTAGAAGACAGTGCAGATGCTCTGATGGTAGCCGAAAAATTGAATATCCCATTTCAAGTCATTGATTTGAGTGAAATTTACAAAGAACGAATTGTAGATTATATGTTCGCTGAATATGAAAAAGGAAGAACACCCAATCCGGATGTACTTTGCAACCGGGAAATAAAGTTCGATATTTTCCTGAAAACAGCTTTGGATTTAGGAGCTGACTTTGTTGCAACCGGACATTATGCAAGGCGAGAAGAAATTGACCAAAACGGAAAAAAAATCTATCGGTTACTTGCCGGAAAAGACAACAACAAAGACCAAAGTTATTTTTTGTGCCAATTGACGCAAGAACAATTAAGCAAAGCCTTATTTCCCATTGGAGAATTAGAAAAACCGGAAGTACGAAGAATTGCAAAAGAACAAGACTTAGTTACCGCCGAGAAAAAAGATTCACAAGGATTATGTTTCATCGGAAAAGTAAGTTTGCCGGATTTTTTACAACAACAATTGAAACCCAAAACCGGTGAAATCATAGAAATCGCCAAAAACAATCCAATTTACAGTGCAGAATTACCGGAATTTCAATCAAAATGGGAAAAATTAGCTTTTGAATCCGAAGGTCATCACTATGATAAAAGTTTAGGAAAAGTTGTAGGCAAACACGATGGCGCACATTATTTTACCAAAGGACAGCGAAAAGGTTTACGAGTAGGTGGAACACCTGAACCTCTGTTCGTTTTGGATACAGATGTGGTTGAAAATATTATTTATACGGGACAAGGTGAATTCCATCCCGGATTATTGAAAAAAGCTTTATTCATTCGGGAAAATGAAATTCATTGGGTGCGTGAAGATTTAAAATTATATCCCGGTGAAACTAAAGAAGCTAAGGTCAGAATCCGGTACCGACAAGCATTGCAAAAAGCGGTTTTACACAAAGCAGAATCCGGAATGTACATTGAATTTGAACAAGCTCAAAAAGCCATTACCGAAGGTCAGTTCGCAGCTTGGTACTTAGATGACGAATTGATAGGTTCCGGCGTAATAAATTGATTTTTTTAATCATCAAAATCATATCTTTGCCGGACTATGCTGGAAAAAAAAGAAGCACAATACGAAAAAGTAGTTTTGATTGGATTAATTTCCCGGGAACAATCAGAAGAAAAATTAGAAGAATACATGGATGAACTTCAATTCCTCGCTTATACCGCAGGAGCTGAAGTGATACAGCGTTTTACCCAAAAATTAGACCGCCCCGATCCTAAATATTTTGTAGGAAGTGGAAAATTAGAGGAAATCACACAATTTGTTGAAGAAAATGAAATTGATACCGTGATTTTTGACGATGAATTAACACCGTCTCAATTAAAAAATATTGAAAAAGTAGTCAATCGGAAAATCATTGACCGAACACAGTTAATCTTAGATATTTTTGCACAACGAGCCCAAACTTCGTATGCCCGAACTCAGGTAGAATTAGCACAATATGAATATTTATTGCCTCGATTAACCCGAATGTGGACACACTTGGAGCGACAAAGAGGGGGAATCGGAATGAGAGGACCCGGAGAAACTGAAATTGAAACCGACCGACGAATCATCCGGGACAGAATTACTTTATTAAAAGAAAAATTAAAAACCATCGACAAACAAATGGCAACACAGCGTACTAACCGAGGAGCTATGGTGCGAGTGGCTTTGGTGGGTTATACCAATGTGGGAAAATCGACTTTGATGAATGTTTTGAGTAAATCCGAAGTTTTTGCAGAAGATAAATTATTTGCCACTTTGGATACCACAGTCCGAAAGGTGGTGATTGGAAATTTACCTTTTTTATTGACCGATACCGTGGGGTTTATCCGCAAACTTCCTACACAATTGGTTGAATCGTTTAAATCGACTTTGGATGAAGTTCGCGAAGCTGATTTATTGATTCATGTGATTGATATTTCACATTTGAGTTTTGAAGACCATATTCATTCTGTTAACCAAATTTTAAGTGAAATTAACAGCGATGAAAAGCCTACCGTATTGGTTTTTAATAAAATAGATGCCTTTTCTTATGTGAAAAAAGAAGAAGACGATTTGACCGAGAAAAAAAGAGAAAATATTTCATTGCAAGAATGGAAACGAACTTGGATGGCAAAAAATGAAAATCCGACTTTATTTATTTCGGCAACAAAACGAGAAAATTTAACTGATTTGCGCAAGCTGATTTATGAAGAAGTAAAGAAAATTCACATCACCCGCTTTCCGTACAATAATTTTCTTTTTGAATACTACGATGAAGAAGAAGCTTAGTAAGAGTCTGGTTTACTAATAAAAGAACGAGGAATCAAGAGGCATATATCTTGTAACCCACACGGATTGTAAATCTGCGTAATTGGAAGATTACGCAAATAATTAATTATCATAACATTAACCTCACTTGATTGGATTTGAATTAATTTTGATATTAGGAAAACATGCCTATATTTGTGTGTTATCACTCACCCACTTAAAACTGTAATATTCCATTTTTCTTGCTTGACATTGTAAACGAATTCTTCTTATTGGCTAAAATATTTTTGTTAATTGGATTGACGATTTATGAAAAAAAATCGCATCTTTGTCAAAACTATTAAAAATAAAAAGTTTTGATAAAGTTGACGTTAACAAATTAATAATCTGATGAATATGCAAAATTTAATTAATCGAGAAAATTACATAGGGCAATTAGAAAAATTGAAAGATAAACATATTATCAAAGTTGTTACAGGATTAAGACGTTCTGGGAAATCCACTTTATTTAAAATTTTTTCTAGAAAAATTATTGAATCTGGAGTATCTGCAAATAGAGTTCAGCAATACAATTTTGAAAAGCCTATTTTTCCAGAAGAATATACTTGGCGTGATATTTACAAAGATATTTTAGCAAAAACGGACAAGGAGAATATGAATTATATCTTTCTTGACGAACCACAACAAATTACAGAATTTGAACGACTTATAGATGCTCTTTATGTTGAGCAATTTATTGACTTATATGTAACAGGATCAAATGCTTATTTTTTGTCCGGAGATCTTGCCACTTTACTTTCGGGGCGTTATATAACCATTCATATTTTACCATTTTCATTTTCTGAATTTTCTGAAAGCCAGAAAGATACTAAACTAAATAAATATGAATTATTCAATAACTATCTTTATGAAACTTCATTACCACAAGGCGTCTTATTGCGAGACCAAGGTGCTGACATTCAGTATAAATATATTCAAGATGTTTACAATACCATTGTAGAAAAAGACATTAGGCAACGTTACAACATTCAAAACTTCAGAAGTTTCGATAATCTTTCAAAGTTCCTCATGAATACGATTGGAAGCGCAGTATCACCAAGTAGTATTTCAAAAGCAATGAAGCAAGACAGCCAAAATATTCACCACAATACCGTAGAAAAGTACATTGAATATTTAGCAAATTCTTTCGTTTTTTATCAAGTAAATCGCTTTGATATTAAGGGTAAACAGCAACTTGCAACACAAGAAAAATATTATTTGGTGGATATTGGATTTCGCAATTTAAAATTGGGTAAATTTCAGCACCAAGATGTGGGACATATTCTAGAAAACATTGTGTATTTAGAATTAAATAGACGAGGATATCAGATTTGGATTGGTAAAATCAGAGAATATGAAGTTGATTTTATTGTGAAAAATGCCCAAAACAAGTTTGAATACTATCAAGTAACTTGGTCAATGTCTGACCCAAAAACGGCAGAACGAGAAATTCGACCATTAAAAGTAATTGACGATAATTATCCAAAATACATCATCTCGACCGACCTAATAAGTTCTGAAATTGAAGGTATTGAACACATAAACATTGTTGATTGGTTATTAGGCGAAGAAGAAATTTGATGCGTTGAAAAAGGGCGAAGCGATAACAGACGGTTTAAACGCAAGACGGGTTAATCGCTTCGATTGAACATTTTTGTAAAGAAAAAGTATTATTTTCGTATCAATATTTGTCGGTAAAATCCGCCCTGTATCAAGCCACCAAAACGCTAGCAAAAATCCTATTCTAGCAGAATCCGATAGCGCGGATTTGCAATCCGTACCTGTAATAAGCACGACAAAGCATTCAGAAATTGCCTTGACTTTTTGC